>JAACFL010000296.1 GCA_009937385.1 Gammaproteobacteria bacterium
AGGCGGTGGTCCGCGCCGGGCTGCGCCGCGACCTGCAGCCGGTCTACAGCTTCAACGGCGACGGCCTCTGGCTGGCCAAGGAACGCGGCCTCGGCAAGACCCCGGCCGGCAAGGCCAGCAAGCTCGGTCTCTGGACGCAGCTCCAGCGCCGACTGCAGGGCTCCGACTGGCGGACCGCCAAGGCCTGATCGGTCCATGCAACCCGCCGTGACGGGCTGGCGCCGACCGGAGAGCCTGCTGCTGTTGATGGCGATCGCGATGCCGCTCGCGTTCGGCACCTGGCAGGCGCTGATCAACAACTTCGCCATCGAGCGCGCCGCGTTCACCGGTGCCGACATCGGCCTGCTGCAGAGCCTGCGCGAGGTGCCCGGCTTCCTCGCCTTCACGTTCATTTTCCTGCTCGCCTGGATGCGCGAGCAGACGCTGGCCATCGTTTCGCTGCTGCTGCTCGGCCTGGGCGTCGCGGCGACCGGCCTGCTGCCGAGCTTCACGGGGCTGATGGTCACCACCTTCGTGATGTCGATCGGCTTCCACTACTTCGAGACCGCACGCAACTCGCTGACCCTGCAGTGGCTCGAGAAGCAGCGCACCGCGGCGTTCATGGGCCGCATGATCGCGGCCGGCTCGGGTGCCGCGCTGGTGATCTACGGGCTGATCTGGCTGCTGATCGAGCAGGGTGGATTCTCGATGACCACCGTCTACATGGTCGGAGGTGGTCTGACAGTTGCGCTGGCAATTGGCGCCTGGCTGGCCTTCCCTCACTTCCCGGAGAAGGTCGAGCAGCACAAGAAGCTGTTCCTGCGCCGCCGCTACGGCCTCTACTACACCATCACCTTCCTCGCCGGGGCGCGGCGGCAGATTTTCGTGGTCTTCGCCGGCTTCCTGCTGGTCGAGAAATTCGGCTTCGATGCGTCCGCGATCGCCCTGATGTTCCTCGCCAACATGGCGCTGAACACCGTCGCCGGGCCGGCCATCGGTCGGCTGATCGGGCGCCTCGGCGACCGCCGCGCGCTGACCTGGGAGTACGTCGGGCTGGCCTGCGTGTTCACCGCCTACGCGTTCGTCGAGACGGCATGGGTTGCGGTGGCGCTCTACATACTCGACCACCTGTTCTTCGCGATGTCGATCGCGATCCGCACCTACTTCCAGAAGATCGCCGATCCGGCCGAGATCGCGCCCACCGCCGGCATCGCATTCACCATCAACCACATCGCCCTGGTCTCGCCGTCGGCGGTGTTCCTGGTCGGTGCGGCGCTGGCGCTCGCCTCGCTTGCCTGCGCGCGGCTGATCCCCGACGATCCACGGCCGGGCCGCGAGTGGATCTTCTCGCCACCCCTGACCGGCGAGACCGAACGCGCGCCCGCCTAGACCTGCAGGGCCTTGACCATCAGCAACGCGTCGCCGGCGACGTGGATCAGTGGGTGCGGTACCACCGGTGCTCGCGCCACCTCCGCGTACCCCAGCCGCCGGTAGAGACGCACCGAACCGACATTCTCCTCGAAGGCGACCAGGCTGACGCGGTCGAAGCCCCGCTCGCGCGCCTGGGACTCGGCCAGTGCCATGAATCGCCCACCGATGCCCTGCCCGCGGTGCTCCGGGTAGAGCGCCACACCGCACACGTACCAGGTGTCGGGGGCCTCGAGGTACTTGTAGGGCGCGTAGATGTCGCTGCCGTCGTAGGGCGGTGGCGCCGCCGGGGTCTCGCGGCGCTGCATCGGAAAGGTGAGCAGCACGCCGAGCACCGCGCCGTCACGCTCGGCCACCACGCAGTTGCGGTAGCTGCACTCGTCGTCGTCGCGGGCATACGCCTCGGCGCCGACGTCGATCGGCGTGACGCCCTGACGCTCGGCCGCGCTCTCGCTCCAGTCGATGAGCGCGACGCCGTCGGAGGAGATCGCGATCAGCTCGGCGATGTCACGGGCGTCGGTGGCGGTGGCGGGTCGCAGCAGGGTCTCATCGGGCATGGTGGGTCGTCCTCGATTGCTTCAGGAGTCTGGTCAACCCGACTGCGCCCGGTCATCGAGCATGACCGCGGTCTCTTTCGAAGGCCCCTCGAGGCCCGCGGAATGCAGCGCCGCCGAGCAGCGTTCGAAGACCGCGGTGGCCTCGGCATGGCGACCCGACTGCTGCAGGCAGCGCATCAGTTCACGGTAAAGTGGCTCGCTGGCGGGCGCCGCCTGAAGCCCCTTCTCGAGGCAGCCGACAGCATCGTCGAAGTGCCCCGCCTTGGCGTGGTGGCGGGCGATGCCGGAGACCCCCTGCACGAACCTGGCACGCAACCGTTCCTGGGAAGCGAGAAAGTGGGGCGAACCCTCCTCGCCGGCGAGGAACTCACCCCCATAGGTCACGAACAGGGCCCTCTCCAACCGCTCCAGCAGCTCACCGGTATCCGATGAGACGGGCTGCTGCAGAGTTACGGCCAGCTCTTCCACGATGCGCTCGAGCGCCCAGGTGTCGAGCAGGCAGCGCCGCGGGTCGAGGCCGAGCCGCCCGTCGACCAGCGTCAGCATGTCGTCCCCACCGAGCAACTTGCGCAACCGGTGCAGGGTCGTGTTGAGCGAGCGGTAGGCGTAGTCGCCGTCGACGTGCGGCCAGAGCGCCGAGGCGAGATGCTCGGCACGCACGTTCTTGCCGCCCAGCGCGATCAGCACCTTGAGCAGCTCGATCGGCTTGCCCTGCTTGCGGGACCCGCCACCCTGCCCATGCGGCTCGGTCTCGATCACGAACGTTCCCAGCGTGCGGATGCGCAACGGCCATGGCCACTCTTCGAGGTGGTACGGTGGCACTTCCGGCTGCAGGCCCCGGCGCCGGATCAGCGCCCTGGCGTATTCGACTTCGATCCCCTCCTCGAGGGCCGTGACGCAGAGTCGCGCCATCATCTCCGGCAACCAGCCGATCACGTGGTAGTAACCGTGCTCACGACCGAGGCCGAAGGCGTAGGCGAGCGAATTGAGCCCCGACTGGCGGCGTCCGTGAGTCAGGGCGATGTCGGCCCACGGCAACAGGGCCATGAAGGCCAGCAGGTGGCTGTTGATGTTGCGTGTCAGCGCATGCACCTTGCGCAGGTGAACCCCGCACTTCTGCTCGTCGTGGTCGGCGACGATCGGCACCATGGCTAGACGACAGATCACCTCGTAGAACGGGATGCCGACCTCGGTGGACAGGCGGAAGGCCTGCTTCTGCTGCTGGTAGGCAGCCACCGGATCGCCGACCAGCTGGGCATGCCAGCCGGCGACGTAGTGATAGAGGCAGAGGTCGAACCGGCGCAGGCGTGGCAACTCCTCGCTGAGTGCATCGAGCCACTTGCCCGCGGCCCGGGTGTCGCCGACGCCCAGGCACGC
>JAACFL010000088.1 GCA_009937385.1 Gammaproteobacteria bacterium
CGCCCTCGAGCACCTCCAGACGCGCGCCGGGCAGCGCGTCGCGCAGGCGGCGCATCCCCTCGAGCGGCGCCATCGGGTCCCGGTCGCCACCGATCAGCAGCGCGGGGATGCGCAGCGCCTGCAGGCGGTCGAGGGCGTCGAAGGTCGCGAGCATGCCGAGTGCGGTGCGGTAGGTCGCCTCGGGCACCGCGGCGAGCGCGGCGTGGGCCTGTGCGCGGTGGCCTGGGTCAACCGGGCCGGCGAACAGGCGCGGCAGCGCGTCGTCGGCGATGTCGGTCATGCGCCTGCCGGCGTCCAGCGGCGCCAGCCGCTCGGCGACGAAGCGCTGCTGCCAGCTGCCGCCCGGTGGACCGAAGCGGCCGCTGCCGGCGAGCAGCGCCAGCGAGTGCACCCGCCCCGGGTGGGCGAGGGCGAATTCCTGCGCGACCATCGCGCCGAGCGAGTGGCCGACGAGATGCGCCGCGTCGATGCCGTGGGCATCGAGCAGCGCGGCGAGTGCGTCGCCGACCGTGGCGAAGGTCATCTCCGGCAGCGGTGCGGAGCGGCCGTAACCTGGCATCTCCCATGCCAGCACCCGGTGGTGCGTGGCGAGGCCGTCGAGCTGCGGCTGCCACGAGGCGGCATTGCCGCCGAGGCCGTGCAGCAGCACGACGGCCGAACCGTGCGTGCCGGCCGTCAGCGCGAACGGAACGTCACTCACGCGAGCTCACCCTGGAGCTTGCCGTCGACCAGGATCACCTCGTCGTCGAGGCTAATGGTGCAGCCACGCATCGGCAGGTCGAAGTGGCCGGCAGTGTGGCGGCCGGCGGTCTCGTTGGCACCGGTCGAGTAGAGGAAGTTGCCGGCGAAGGCGCGCAACTCGGTGCCGTTGGTGTCGGCCTTGTCATAGAACGCCAGCGCCTCCCAGCGCGCCGCCGGGTTCATGCCCCAGCCGACGTGCGAGACGGCGTAGGCGTCGCGGTCATCCCACGCGGCGATGTAGCTGCGGAACAGCTCGGCATCGAGTCCGTCACCGTCGATACCCATGATGTAGTCGTCGAGGATCTCGAGCCGTACCGGGGTCTCGACATAACGCTTGAATGTCAGGTTCACGTCGCCCGGCGCGAGCACCAGCGTGCCGCGCACGCTGCCCGGTTGTGGGAAGCAGAGGCAGAGGCCGGCCGGCCAGTGCGCCACCTGGCCCGGTCGCTCGGCGTAACCCCACGCCGCGCCGAGCGGCGCGGTCGCGACGTCGATCACCAGGTCGGTGCCGGCCGGCGAGGTGACCTGCATGACGTGCGCCGCCTTGAGCTTGCGCAGGCCGAGCTTCACCTTTGCGGTCAGCTCCGGATCGGGCAGCAGCCGTTCCAGCGCATCAGGGTGCTCGTTGCTGACCATCAGAACCCGCGCGCCGTCGGCCAGCACGTGCGGCAACTCGGCGGCGTGCAGCAGCCCCTCGAGGGTCAGGTCGACGACCAGCTCGCTCGCGGCGAGCGCGGCGATGGCGCTCTCCTGGCCGCCCAGCGCCTGGCTCGCGCCGGTGGAGCGCACCGGGACCGGCGCGCTCTGACGCGGCGTCGGTACCGTGACCCGGCACCAGTTGGCGCCGAGACGCTCGAGGGCCAGTTCGGCGAGCTGAATGTTGATCGGGCGCGACTGGGTCTCGGCGAGCAGCGCGACGCGTGTGCCGGATTCCACCTTGCACAGTTCGAACACCCTGGTGAAGGTGTCGATCCACTTGCCCTCGATGCGGTCAACAAACATGGGCTTCCCTCGGTCGGGTCAGCGTGACAGGACGGCCTTCACCCGCTGTGCCAACGTTGTGGCATCGAATGGTTTGTAGAGGTAGTCGCTGACCCCATAGCTTTCTAGGAGCTCGCCTGTCTCTTCATCGTTTTCGCGCAACAGGAGAAGAAACGGCAGACCGGCCCAGGTGAACGATGCGCGGAGCTGGCGAAGCAGGGGACGGGCCTCGATGCCCGGCTGATCGACATCCAGCAGCAGCATGCGGATGCTGCTCTCGCGACGCAGTTTCTCGATGGCTTCCTCGATGGTGTTGGCCACGCTGAGTAGCAATCCGATGGAATCGAGCGCGCTGCGCAGCAGCGTCTCCTGTTCCGCATCGGTGACCACGGTCAGGATGTCGGGAAGATGCTGCGCGCGGGTCCGTGCGTCGGTGGCCAGTGGAGGCAGTGTGGTCACGGGGTGGTCGTGCGCGATGCAGAGTTCCCGCCAGAAGCGTCCGCCAAGCACGCGCGACGCTTCATCGGGTGAAGTGACACCGGAAACGATCCAGTCGGCCGTCACCGTGCTCATCGAACGGCCACGCCCCTGAGTGGCCTCGCGCAGCGAGGCGAGGTCGGTTTTTTCAGCGACCAGTGCTTCACGCATTGGATCGCCCACCTCGATGATCTCGGCAACGGGCAGACGGCCCTTGTAACCGGAGTAATCGCATTCAGGGCAGCCTGTGGCCAGGGCGCCGACCGGATTTCCGGTGATTTCGGTGAAGAGCTCGGAAGCAGCGTCCTGGGTCTCCCCCGGCACGCGTTTGCAGGCTGGACAGAGCTTCCTCAACAGGCGCTGGGCGCTGACCCCGATGACGCTGTCGGCGACCAGGGCCGCCGGTACGTCGAGGTCGAGCAGGCGCGGAATCGCGGTCAGTGCGTCGTTGGTGTGCAGCGTCGACAGCACGAGGTGACCGGTCAGCGCGGCCTGCACGGCGATGTCGGCGGTCTCGGCATCGCGGATCTCACCGACCAGCACGACGTCGGGATCCTGGCGCAGGATCGAGCGCAGCGCGCTGGAAAACGTCAGGCCGGCCGCCGGGTTCACCTCCACCTGCGATATCCCGACGATCTCCTGCTCGACCGGGTTCTCGATGGTGATGATGTTGATGCCCGTCTGGTTCAGGCGGTCGAGGAGTGCATAGAGCGTCGTGGTCTTTCCTGAACCGGTCGGCCCGGTGACCAGGAAGATGCCTGAGGTGTGCTGGATGATGCGCAGCATCGCCGCCAGCTCGGCAGGTGGAAACTCGAGTGCCTCGAGCGTCACCTGTTCGCCCTGCTCGTGCAGGCGCATGACCAGGCGTTCACCGCCGCGGCAGGGCAGTGTGGAGACGCGCATCTCCACCTCGCGTCCCTGGTAAGTGGTTGCGAGCTGGCCGTCCTGCGGCTTGCGGTCGTTGCTGGGGTCCATCCCGCCAAGCGCCTTGACCTGGCGTACCAGGGCGTGGAAGACGGTGCTGGGCAGTGTCGCGATGCGTTGCAGCACGCCGTCGATGCGGCAGCGGATCACCCCGCCACCGGCAAACGGCTGCACGTGGATGTCCGAGGCGCCGCGGTCGATGCCGAGCCGCAGGATCTGCATGCCCAACTGGGCCGCGGCGCTGTCCTGGTCCTCCTCGGAGAGGGCCTGCTCTTCCTCCTGGTCGAGATTGATCAGGCGCTCGGTCTGCTTGCGTAGCGCGCGGCTGTAATTGGCCGTGATGAAGTTGTCGATCGCGAGTGGGGACGCGAGCTGGGTGATGATGTGGCGTGCCGAGACCGCTTTCAGTTGCTCGAGCGCCTCTTCATTGAACGGGTCGCTGACGGCGACCACGAGGCTGTTGCCGTCCTCACCCATCGGCAGCACGTGGTACTTGCGGGCCATCTCCTCGGGGACGAGGCGGGTCGCGAAGGGTTTCGCTGAATCGAGTTCGGCCAGATCCAGGCCGTAGTGCTCGGCGACGGCGGAGGTCAACTCGTCGTCGGAGACCTTCAGCACGCTCGTGAGTTGGTGCCAGGCCTCCTCGAGGTTGTGTCCGAGTTGTACGCCGTAGAGTGCGGTATGTTGTTCAGGAAATGCGTTCTGCACCGCCAGGCGCAGCCAGCGCTGGTTCTGGGATGCCTCCTGGACCTCGGTGTTCAACGCGAGAGGACTTGGATGGTGCCCGGTCCCGAAGCATCGGCCTCGAGACGCAATAGGCTGTCATGGTAGGTGGACTCGAGCGTGTAATTCGTGCCCTCGTGGTTATAGGAGACGACACCGTTCAGGAAGTCGATGGGCAGACCGTCGGGGAGTTCACCGAACTGTTCGCGATAGACCTCGATGTCGTCGGCGGTGTGGCGAATGATCGCGCTGAGTTGTTCGACGGTCTCACCGCTGTCATGAGGCATGACCCAGCCCTCGATGGTGTGCCGTTCGGCATAGATCGCCAAGCCAAGGGCAACCCACATCACGAGCGTCAGCGGCCATGTCGGCCCAGCCGGCCTGGCATGACTGGCGAGCTTGGCGCGACGCTCCCAGCCGTCGACCTCTTTCTGTGCCGCGGAGATGGAGCTGTTCAGATCGATTTGCTGTGCCATGTCGGAATATCCATTCAGTGCGGGTAATTGCGTTCACATTGCTTGATCAGACCGTTTGCATGGCCATGGGGATGGTCGGCGTGGACGTGCGCAACGCAATCGTCGTACTGCTGCTGCGCAGTGGGTCCGCTGCTGCCCGAAGAGCCCTGCGGTGACGTGCCGCCATTCTGGGCGGTTCCACCCGACGAAGCAGTGATGGTCTGAGATGCGGCAGGAGCGGCAAAAGAATGGCAGCGTCCGTCATTGCCGCGCTTGAGCCCGCTGGGGCATGGAATGACGCAGGTGTTGTTCCAACGCTCGGTCTTGGCCGGTTCTCCAGTGGGTGGGCATGAACTGGACGCGGGCTGGGGTGAGCTTTGGGCAGGCTGCGCAGTGGCAACGCAGGACAACGGGTTCTTGGCGTCGCGGACCTCCCCGGGACCGCAGGACTTGACACAGACGTCGAACGCGCTTCCGGTCACTGATGCGGGGATGGTTACCTTGTCCTGGCCGGAAGTGCAGCTGAGGGGCTGTTGTACTTGCGGTGATGTCTGCGGTTGCGCGGTGTTGGTTGTAACGGCCGGCTGGGTTGTTGCAGGGGGCTGCTTGGCGACGGCATGGCTCGCATGGCGGGTCTCGGCGTTGAGCAGCGGAACGACCATGGCCATCGGCTCCACGATCCATGCATAGGCGCTGTGTGGCAGCGCGTGTGCCAGGGCGGTGAGGTACTTGGTCTCGCCGTGATTTCCAGCCGTGAGGCCGAGGTAGGGGATGTTCTTGCCATCGAAGGGCCCGTAGTGGCTGGAGCTCTGAAACAGCCTCAACTGCAGGTGGTCGAACTGAAGCAGGTCATCGCTGATCGGCATCTCCGAGAGTTCCGGAGGGATCTTGCCGGCATCGCCCTTGGTGAATTTGGGTATGCCGCCTTCGACCTCGTTCTGGGTGTGGAAAACGGTGCGCAGCACATCGATGTTGGTGAGCAGCTGCGCAACCCGGGCACGCGTCGTGTAGTCGTTGTAGAGAGGGACCGCGACCGCGAGCAGCACGCCCAGCACGGCGAGGGCCATCATCAGCTCGACCAGCGTGAACCCTGAGGAGTGTTTCGGTGTTGGACGCATCCTGTAGGGACTCCAGATTGGCTTATTTGTTCGGGCTTGACTGATCCGACCAGCATGCCGCCATAAAGATAGCAGCACCATGATAATCAGCGCGATACGCGAGCAGTTGAAGATCGTTTATACGTCATCGTGCTGTGCTGGAACATGACTCGGCTCATCTTCGAATAAGGCGTGATTTCAGTTCGGACCTGAAGCGATCATGGCGTGTTCAGAGTTGGCCGCTCAGCACGTGATCCCAGAGCATCAGCAACGCGAATCCGACCAGCACCGTGCCGGTGCCCACGTTCACGGCCTGCTGCACTCGCGACCGTGCCAGCCAGCGGCGCACGCCGACCGCGGCCCACGCCAGAGGCGCCTGCCAGGCGACGTTGATCACCACCAGCACCAGTGCCAGGAACAGCAGCTGCAAGGTCACATCATCGCGTGTCAGGTCGACGAAGTTCGGCAGCAGCGCCAGAAACAGCACGATCACCTTCGGGTTGAGCAGGTTGCACAGCATGGCGTCGTGGATCGCCTTGCGCACGCTGACCGACTGCGCGCCCTCGAGGCGCAGGGTGTGGCCGCGGAAGCCCTGCAGGCCGATCCAGCCGAGATAGAGCGCGCCGGCCACCGCGAGACCCTTGAACAGCACCGGCGAGGCGGCGATCACCGCCGAGACGCCGAGGATCGCGAGCAGCGTGTGGCCCATAAGCCCGACCTGCACCCCGGCGACGGTGGCCAGCCCCACGCGGTGCCCTGAGCCGAGCGCGTAACGCAGGATCAGCACCGTGTCCGGACCGGGCGACAGCACGATCGCCCCGACGGTCAGGCTGTAGGCGAGCAGGGTGGTGGGGTCGACAGGCATGCTGCGTTCAGTGCTCCCAAACGGGTGACGCCACCCGGAGGTGGCGTCACGAGCGGGAGCTCTGGCTTCCCGACCGCGTCAGATCAGCCCGTTGGCGGCGAGGTCCTTGACCACGATACCGACGAACTCCCTGATCGTTGCTTCGAGCTGGCCGCCGGCGATGGTGTCGGACTGCATCGACCAGATCATCCCCTTGTCGGTGCCGTAGAGGTTGGTCTCGACAGTGAAGACCTGGAAGTTGGTGACCGTGGCCGGCTGGTTGACCACCGAGTAGCTCTGCCGGTAGTAGTCGTGCCAGTGGTCGCGGTAGTGGCTGGGGTAGTAGGGCGAGCCGCCGCTGACGTAGGTGCGCCCCGGGTTGACCACGGTGTCGGTGCGCTGGCCGACCACCTTGGCGATGATCACCGACTCTGCGCCGAGGCTCTTGACCTTGGCCGTGGTGGCGTTCTTGTCGCCCAGGGTGTCGAGATTCATGTGCTGGTAGCTGGTGACGCCCTTGACGCCCTTGGCGGCCAGCTGTCGGGCGAGTTCGTCCTCGAACAGGCGGCGGTTGAAGTCGTTTTTGGCCGCGCCAATGATGAACACCGATTTCACCTTGTGGCCGGCGTTTTCGGGGTTGGTCCAGCTGGCCTGTTTGGTGGTGGCGGCGCAGGCGGCCAGCAACAGGGCGGCCAGCGGCAGAATCAGGATGGTGCGTTTCATCGTCGAGGCATCTCCACAGGATTTCGGTTTTAGCATAGCGGCTTGCGCGGAGCGGGGCCATTGACCGGCGGCAGGTGCGGTGGCGCCCATGACGGCCTGTGCTGTGCGCGCTTGGCCGTGGGACAATGGCCCGATGGAACACCGCCGCGCCCCCAGTTACCCGGTCGACGAGCCTGCCCGAAAGCGCGCCAAGATCCCGCATGAGGTGTTTCTGACCAACCTGGTCGGCAATCACATCCTGGTGTTCGTCGCGACCCTGGGCATGGCGAGTCATATGATCCTGCCGGTGATGTCGGTGCCGGTGATCTCGGTGCTCTGTCTCGGCTACACGCTGTGGCGTGCACGGCGCGCGAAACGGCGCGACGACTGGTACGTCATGTGCCATTGGCAGGCGGCGGCCCGCTTCAGCTGGATCTTCATCGGCATGCTCGCGCTGTTGGCGTTCTCGGCCACGGTTGCCTGGTTCGGCTACGACAGCTTCGGGATTCGCAAGGAGGCGGCGCTGGCCCTGGTCGGTGGCATCGGCCTGCTGCCGACCATGGTCACGATGCTGATCCTGATCATCATCGAGTCGGACCTGCTCCACCAGGCCGCGCACGGGCGGCTGCCGAAATGGGTGGTGCGTCGCTACCCGCCACCGGAGGGGATGGGGCTCCAGGAGCATCCGGCCGGCTGAAACGCCTGGTCAGGGGGAGTTCGCGCAGCCCGCGTTTCTGCCACACTGACGCCGTGGAGCGAGTCGGGAGGATGACGGCATGGCTGACCTGATTGCACAGCTCGTCGAGCTGGTGGGCGCCAACCACGTGCTGACCGGCGACGACGTCACCGCGCGCCCGGCCGGCTGGCGGCTCGGTCCGAGCGTCGCGAAGGCGATCGTGCGTCCGGCCGACACCGACGAGGTCGCCGCCGTGCTGCGTCTGTGCCACGCCACCGGGCAACCGGTCGTGACCCACGGTGGGCGCACCGGGGTGGCCGGTGGTGCCGTGACCACACCCGACGACATCGCACTCTCTCTGGAACGGCTGACCGCGATCGAATCGGTCGATGCCGCCAATCGCACCATGGTGGTCCAGGCCGGCGTGCCGCTGCAGGTGGTGCAGGAGCGCGCCGATGCCGAGGGGTTGCTGTTTCCCCAGGATCTCGGCGCGCGCGGCAGCGCCACCATCGGCGGCATGGTCGCGACCAACGCCGGCGGCAACCGCGTGATCCGCTACGGCATGATGCGCGACATGGTGCTCGGCCTCGAGGCGGTGCTCGCCGACGGCACCGTGGTCTCGTCGCTGCACGAGGTGATCAAGAACAACGCCGGCTACGACCTGCGCCAGCTGTTCGTCGGCAGCGAGGGCACCCTCGGTGTCGTGACCCGCGTGGTGCTGCGCCTGCGGCCGAAACCGCGCAGCCAGAATACCGCGCTGCTGACCGCGCCCGATTTCACCTCGGTGTCGAGCCTGCTCAGCGAGCTCGAGGCGTCACTGGGTGGCCAGCTGAGCGTGTTCGAGGTGATGTGGGACGCCTACTACGCGCTCTCGGCACCGACCGCGTGGCACGGCAGGTCGGCGCCGTTCGCACCGGGCAGTTCGCCGTTCTACGTACTGGTCGAGGCACTCGGCGGCGATGCGGACGGCGACGGCACGCACTTCGCCAAGGCGCTCGACGCGGCGCACGCGAAGGGTCTGGTCGTGGACGCGGTGGTCGCCCACTCCGAGCAGGAGCGACTGAACCTCTGGACGGTGCGCGACAACGTCGAGTGCCTGCACGAGCTCGACCCGGTGTTCCTGTTCGACGTCAGCCTCGCGATCGGCGCGATGCCCGATTACGTGGCCGGCATGCAGGCCGCGCTCGAGGCACGCTGGAATGACCCGCGCCTGATCGTGTTCGGCCACCTCGGCGACGGCAACCTGCACGTGGTCATCGCGGTCGGCGACGGCTCGGACGCGGCGCGCTCGGCGGTCGAGGAGATCGTCTACGCGGGCATCGCCGCCCGCGGCGGCTCGATCTCGGCCGAGCACGGCATCGGCCTCGAGAAAC
>JAACFL010000297.1 GCA_009937385.1 Gammaproteobacteria bacterium
TTTGATGCGGCCGAAACGATCGGTGGCCAGTTCAACCTCGCTCGGCGCATTCCCGGCAAGGAGGAGTTTCGCGAGACACTGCGCTACTTCGCACGCCAGCTCGAGCTGAACCGTGTGGAGCTGCGTCTCGGACACCGGGTCACGGCCGACGAGCTCGTCGGCCACGGCTTCGACGCGGTGATCGTAGCGACCGGCATCATGCCGCGCATGCCGCCGATCGACGGCATCGATCACCCGAAATGCGTCGGCTACGTGGATGCGATTCGTGATCCGTCGAGAATCGGCCACCGGGTCGCGATCGTCGGTGCGGGTGGCATCGGCTTCGACGTCGCGGAGTTGCTGACCCATGCCGGACCGGCGACCTCGCTCGACCCCGATGCATTCTGGTCGTCGTGGGGCATCGACCGTGCGCTCGAGGCACGTGGCGGCGTCGAGGGGGTCGACGCGGCTCCAGAGCCGTCGCCTCGCGAGGTCTGGCTGCTGCAGCGCAAGGCCGAGAAGCCGGGCAAGCGGCTTGGCAAGTCGACCGGCTGGATCCATCGCACCGAACTGACGCGGCGTGGCGTGAAGATGCTCGCAGGGGTCAATTACGAACGCATCGATGACGGGGAACCGCGCACCCTCGAGGTCGATCACGTCGTGGTTTGCGCGGGACAGGAGCCGAACCGCACGCTCTTCGATTCGCTGAAGGAGAGCGGTCTCGACTGCGCGCTGGTTGGTGGCGCGAACGAGGCCGCCGAGCTCGACGCCAAACGGGCGATCGCCGAGGGAACGCGGGCGGCGCTGGAGCTCTAGGCCCGAATCTGTGGATCGGACTTCAGTCCGACAGATGGATCAAGTCGGGCTGAAGCCCGACCCACAAATCATCCCGTCGTGAATCGTGCAGTGGATCTGCAACCTGTAGGTCGGACTTCAGTCCGACAAAGGGGTCAAGTCGGGCTGGAGCCCGACCCACAAATTGCTACTTCGGTCTCGGCAACTGAACCAGAGTCGCGATCGCGCCTGGACGGCATTTCTGCAGGGTGGTCGCCGCTATGTCGGCGCGAACACTCAGGCCGCGATGCGATCATCCAGAACGCCTTCTCGCGAGCGCGCCTTGCCCACAACCGACGATTCCAGCGTGAACCATCTCGGCTAGACTTGGTCAAGCCTTGGAAGGAGGGGTTCCATGTTCCAGGTGATCGTCGGCCACAGCGACGAGGTCGATACTGAAGATGCCGTCAGCGAAGTGCTTGCGACCTGTCGCGAAGGCTTGGGTGAGTTCGTCCCGCAGGCTGGGCTGCTCTTTTCTGGTACCGAGTACGACCGCGAGGCGATGCTCGGCGCGATCATGGGCGCTTGGCCCGACCTGCAGCTGATCGGTTGCACCACCGACGGTGAGATGTCCAGCGACCTCGGTTTTACCGAGGATGCGATCACGCTGGCCCTGTTCTGCTCCGACGAGGTCGAGTTCGCTGCTGGCGTTGGGCATGAGGCGGGCGCCGAGCCCGAGAAGGCGGCCCACGAGGCGGTGGCGATGGCACGTGCACGGCTTGACCAGCCGGTGAAGCTCGCGATTACGCTGCCCGACGGACTCACTTCGAACGCCCGCGAGGTGCTCGATGCGCTCAATACCAGATTGGGAAGCGCCATCCCGGTTATAGGTGGCATGTCGGCCGATCGCGTCGGCGGCAGCAAGGACTGGTATAGCAGCTACCAGTTCTGTGGTCGCCAGGTGCTCAGCGACTCGGTCCCGGTGCTGCTGTTTGCCGGCAACCTGATCTACTCGCTCGGTGTCGAGAGCGGCTGGAGCCCGATCGGCAAACGCATGCGCGTGACCCGGGCCCAGGACCAGGTGCTGCACGAGCTTGACGGTCGACCGGCGCTGGAGCTCTACCGCCACTACCTCGGCGACCTGGTCGAAGACCTTGCCGGCCTGCGCGCCTACCCGCTGGCGGTCTACGAACGCGGCAGCGACCGCTATTACCTGCGCGTCGCGAGCAAAGCCGACCCGGAAACCGGCGCCATCAAGTTCCTTGCCGACATTCCTGAGGGAGCCGAGGTGCAGATCACCCAGGCGATTCGCGACGAGATCATCAACGGCGTGCGTCGTTCGGTGGACGGTGCGTTGGACAGTTACCCCGGCAGCGAACCCGAGGCCGCGATGCTCTTCTCCTGCACCGGGCGCAAGATCGCGCTCGGCACGCGCACCCGCGAGGAGATTCGCCTGGCCCGTGAGGCGCTGCCGATGCCGGTGCCGGTCTGCGGCTTCTACACCTTCGGCGAGATCGGCCCGTTGTCGAGTCACACCGGCGCGCGCTACCACAACACCACGTTCGTGACGCTGCTGCTGGGCACCCATTGATGGCCGAGTCGGACCCGGCGAACCGCAGCCCGGAAGAAGACCGCAAGCGGTTGAGCAAGGCCGAGCGCGCGCTGGCACGGGCCGAGGAGCGGTTGGTCGATTACGAGCGCATGGTCGACCAGACCCAGCACCTGCTCAACACCCGCATCCATGAGCTCGAAGAGGCGCGCGCTGCACTTCGTGCGCGCACCGACGAACTCGAGGAGAGCGAAACCCGCTTTCGTCAGCTGGCCGAGGCGGCGTTCGAGGCGATCCTGATCTGCGAGGGCACCGTGGTGCTCGATTGCAACGATGCGGC
>JAACFL010000089.1 GCA_009937385.1 Gammaproteobacteria bacterium
GACCTACCGCGCCGCGCTCGGCATGCTCGCGACCTTCGACGCCCTCGACCGCCTGCCAGCGCTGCGCATCCCCGCGCTGCTGATCGGTGGCGACCGGGACCCGATGGCGCCACTCGAGGGGATGCGGCGGCTGCGCGACGCACTGCCCGGCGCGCGCCTGGAGGTGCTCGAGGGCGCCGGCCACTGGCTGGGCCTCGAGTGCCCCGAACGACTCAACCCGCTGCTGATCGACTTCCTCGCTGGAGTCGAGGCCCAAGGAGACGCTGCGTGATGTCCACTGCCGAACGCTACGCCGACCTGCCGCTCGACGAGGGCCGCCGTGCCATCGTCGAACTCGCCGCCAACCTCGCCGACGAGCGCCTCGCTCCGCGCGCCGCCGAGATCGACCGCGAAGCGCGCAACCCGCACGAGAACTACACCGACCTGCGCGACTCCGGCATCCACGTGATGTGCGTACCGACCCGCTTCGGTGGCCCCGGCCACGACTACGCGACCTACATGATGGTCTCCGCCGAGCTGGGACGTGGCTGCGGAGCGACGGCGCTGAGCTTCAACATGCACGCCAGCACCACGCTCTGGATCGGCGACATGCTCGACGCGCTGGAGCTCAGCGACGCCCAGCGCGAGGAGCTCGAGACCCTGCGCGCGCTGCACTATGCCAACATCGTCAACGACGGCGCGCTCTATGCGCAGACCTTCTCCGAGGGCAACATGGCCGCGTCGGGCAAGGCGCCGTTCGGCACCTCGGCGCGCAAGGTCGAGGGCGGCTGGCTGCTCAACGGGCGCAAGATCTTCGCTTCGCTGTCCGGCGCCGCGACCCACTACGGCATCCTCGCCACCGAGGAGGGCGTCGCGCCGAGCCGTGAGAACACCCTCTACATCGCCGTGCCCGACGGCACCGAGGGGTTCGCGGTGGTCGGCGACTGGGACCCGCTCGGCATGCGCGGCACGGTATCGCGTACGCTGCTGCTCAAGGACGTGTTCGTGCCCGACGAGGCGCAGCTGATGCCGCGCGGCACCTACCACCTCGCTGCCCGCCACGTGCCGCACATGTTCATGACGCTGAGCGCGACCTACATGGGCGTCGCCCAGGGCGCCTACGACTTTACCGTCGCCTACCTGCGTGGCGAGGTGCCGGGCACGCGGCCGTCGCGCATGCACCCGGTCAAGCAGCAGAGCGTCGCGCAGATGGCACTGCAGCTCGAGCAGATGCGCGCGCTGTGGCTGCGCGCCATCGGCGAGTTCGGCCCCGACCCGTCGCTCGCGGCGCGCCAGCGCGCCTACGCCGCGCAGTACACGGTCATGGAGGGCGTGGTTGACATCTGCCGGCTGGCGATCCGCACCTGCGGCGGGCGCTCGATGCTCAAGAGCCTGCCACTCGAACGGATGTACCGCGACGCGCGCTGTGGGTCGCTGATGTTCCCGTGGAGCGCGGAGATCTGTCTCGAGCGGCTCGGGCGCGAGGCGCTCTACCGGCCGGGCGAAAGCGACGACTGAGAAAGCGATCGACGCGTCGCGTCGTACGCGGCCGAGGCTCCGCTCCCGTAGCCAGCCTCAGCGTCGGGAGGGGTCAGAGTCAGCTGACTCTGACCCCGCACCTATCCTGCGAGGCCACGCCCTACTCGGCGCGGAAGCGCAGCACCGGTCGGGAATCGTCGCCGCCGTAGAGCACCAGTGCGTCGCCGCTGACGCTGAAACGCACGGATCCGACCAGTTTCACGAGGTAAGCCTGCTCGACCTGGTCGCCCTCGCTGCACGCCATCATGGTCGACATCATCGGCCCGAAGAGCAGCCGGTCACCTTCGACCTTGACGCCGCCGCTGAAGCGGTTGCAGCCACCGAAGCCGGCCGCCTGACCCGCGTCGTTGAGCTGGAAATCGGCCGGGCGTCCGTCCGCACCCGCTGCAGCGGGCTCGCCATCGATCTCGACCAGCAACCAGCGGGTGCCGGTCAACGGCCGTTCCGCCCTGGGGGTCGCGGCATCACGCTCCGCGCCGACCCGCCGCACCAGGACCTGGACCGTTCCCTCGCCGTCGAACGCCGGGATCGACTCGGTGTTGGTAAACCATAGGCGGCCTTCGACCTCGATGCGTGCGCGCACCACGTGGCGACCGCGCGGATCGAGCTGGTCGGGATCGTATCCGAGCGTGAAGCGCCACGGAGGCCCACCCTCTGGACCGAAGCGCTTGCTCGCGACGACCTCGGCTGGGGCGTCGGCACGCGCGACGTCCTCCAGCAGCACGCTGATCACGGCGTTGGGTGGCAGCGCGATGCGCTCGCGGTAGTAGACGCGACCCTCGAGGGTGGCCGTCCCACCCTCTCCGGCCTGGACCGCTGGCAACGACGTCAGAAGGCCGAGGAGCATGGCCGCCAGGGCCAGGCGGGGATGGCGGGTGATCGGGAAATGCATGTCAGCGCCTCTTGATGTGGAATGCGACCGTCAGCCAGAGACCGTTTCGAGCCAGTGGCCGGTCACGCGGCCAGCGCTGATGGCGAAACGGTAGTGACGACGCGGCCGGTACGGGTCGATCCAGGTCAGGACCCACTCCGCCTCTTCGTCGTCGAAGCGGAACCGCGAACCGAGCTCGGCCATGTGCTGCGAGGGCGTCCTGACATCACCGCCATCGTCGACGGTGTCGGGTTCGCCGAGCCGCTCGATCAACGCGGTGACCTCGCTGCATGCCGCCGCCTCGGCGATGGCCTCGTTGACCTTTCGGTACCGGGGACCAGGGGTTCCGTTGGCTGTCACCGAGAAGCCCTTCACCGCAGAGCCTCCTGCGATCCAGCCACGGTGTCGAGTGGCCGCGACTCGTAATGCACCTCGAGGCGACGCGCCATGCGCGCGATCTGAGCCCAGTGGTGGCTGACGATGTCCTGCGCATGCGCGAGGTGATTGCGCAGCGACTCGAACTCCTTGACCACCTGTTTCGCCGCACCGCGCGACTCGAAGCCGAACTGATCGAGCAGTGTCGGCTCGCTTATGACGATGCGCGCCTTGTCGCCAAGCTGCAGGCAGTCGATCAGGTCCACCTGCTGGCCGAGCCGCTCTCGCTCGGCCTTGAGCGCCTGCGCCTTGGCCAGTCGCGACGGGGTCATCAGCCCGCTCCAGGTCGACTCGGGAAAGCGTTCGCGGACCAGCTGGGTCAGGCGCATCTCGGTCAGCGTGATGATGCCGAACAGCCACATGCGCACCACCGGCTTCTGCATGTCTCGCCGCGTGATGATGCCACCGACCTGGCCGAACACCTCGACGAAGGCCTGCTTGTGTCGGGTCAGCACCTGGATCACGTCGGCGAACGGTGCACTGGCCGGGAGCAGCTGGCCAGGGTGGAAGGCGTGCAGGTGCGAGGCGCAGGTGCCCTGCACCAGGTCGGCGACCCGCGCGTAACCGGCGATGCGGCCATCGCGGCGGATACCGATCACGGTACGCGGTCGTTTCGTGAACAACTCGGCCACGGCCAGCGCGCGCCGCTCGGCATCGAACGAGGTCAGCGGTTCGGCCACCGCCTCGGCGGTGAAGGCGTCGATGAACAGGCGCGGGACACGGTTGGCGAGCGCTGGCGCGACCGGCAGGGTCCGTGAGGCCTCATCATCGAGCAGCTCTCCCGGCAGGCCGACGCCGGCGGCGTGCTTGCGCCAGGTCTTGCGGGCGCGCTCGAGCAGCAGCGGGTCACCGTCACCGAGTACGCCGAGCAGTGCCGCCATCTCGCCGAGATAGATGCGGCAGAAACCCTTGTCGTGGGTGCAGATGTCGCGGCAGTTGTCGATCAGGTCGGCGAGCTTGACGCTCTTCGCCTCGGGCGACGCGCCGGCCAGGTGGGCGCGGTCGATCGCCTTGCGCACCGCTCGGTTGCCGTCGCTCGGCTTGCTGACGTCGGTCAGTTCACCGACCAGCCGCGCGACGTGATCGCCGAACTCGTTACGGATGTCCTCGAGGGTCGCCTCGGTATCCTCGACGGTGTCGTGCAGCCATGCCGCGGCGATCACTGCCGGGTCGTCGATGACTTCAGCGAGCAGCTGTGACACCGCCTTGAGATGCACATCGTAGGGCTGCTTGGTGTACTTGCGCTGCTGGTCGATGCGCTGGTGGGCGCGGGTGCCGTAGTCACGCGCGCGCTCGATCAGGTCTGCATGCGGCACGGCTCCTCCGCTCACTTCAGCGCCGCCGGCCACCGAACAACCCGCCGAGCAGACCACGCACGATCTGGCGGCCGATGGAGCGTCCGACGGTGCTGCTGACCGAGCGCAGTGCGCTCTTGACCGCCGCCTCCGCGTAGGACTGGCGGTTCGAAGCGCGAGGTGCCGGGGCCTTGGTCTTCGCGGTCGCTTTCGCCGCGGCCTGCTCTGCCGCAGCGGCCTCCTCGGCACGCTCGGCCAGCAGCTCATGTGCCGACTCACGATCGATCGTCTCGTCGTAGCGCCCGGCCAGCGGCGAGCGCGCCAGCAGGTCCTGGCGCTCGGCACCGGTCAGCGGCCCGATCCGCGAGCGCGGTGGACAGAGCAGGGTCTGCTGCACCGGGGTCGGCCGCCCCTTGCCATCGAGGACCGAGACGAGCGCCTCGCCGACGCCGAGCTCGGTCAGTACCGAACGGGTGTCGATGGCGGGGTTGTCCGGGAAACTCTCGGCGACCGCGCGGATCGCCTTGCGGTCCTTCGGCGTGAAGGCGCGCAGCGCATGCTGGATCTTCATGCCGAGCTGGCCGAGCACCGCATCGGGCAGGTCGAGCGGGCTCTGGGTGACGAAGAAGACGCCCACGCCCTTGGAACGGATCAGGCGCACCACCTGCTCGATCTTGTCCACCAGCGCCTTCGGTGCGCCCTTGAACAGCAGGTGCGCCTCGTCGAAGAAGAACACCAGCTTCGGCCGGTCGGCGTCGCCCACCTCGGGCAGGTTCTCGAACAGCTCCGAGAGCAGCCACAGCAGGAACGTCGCATAGAGCCTAGGCGCCTCGTGCACCAGGCGGCTGACGTCGAGCAGGCTGATCACCCCGCGCCCCGAGAAATCAGATTGCATCAGGTCGGCCAGCCGCACCGCGGGTTCGGCGAGGAAATCGGCCCCACCCTGCGACTCGAGCACCAGCAGGCGGCGCTGGATCGCACCGAGGCTCGCGGCCGAGATGTTGCCGTAGTTACTGCGCAGCGCCTTCGCGTTCTGCCCCATCCAGTTCAGCAGCGCGCGCAGGTCCTTGAGGTCGAGCAGCAGCAGCCCCTCCTCGTCTGCGATGCGGAACGCCGCGAACAGGATGCCGCTCTGCGTCTCGTTGAGCTCGAAGAGATTCGACAGCAGCAGCGGGCCGAGCTCCGAGACCGTGGCGCGGATCGGGTGGCCCTGGGTGCCGGCGAGGTCCCAGAACAGCGCGGGATTCGACTCGGCACGGTAGTCGGTAATGCCGATGCGCTCGATGCGCTCGTCGATCTTCGGGTGCGGATTCGCCGGACGCGCCAGGCCCGACAGGTCGCCCTTGACGTCGGCCAGGAACACCGGCACGCCGAGCTGCGAGAACCCCTCGGCCAGCACCTGCAGCGTGACGGTCTTGCCGGTGCCGGTCGCACCGGCCACCAGGCCGTGGCGGTTGGCCATCGCGACATCCAGATGCACCTGGTCATTGCCGGCACCTCCGACCAGAATCCGGTTGTCGTTCATGCATCTTTCTCCCACGGGCTTCCGCGAAGTGTTGGTCACCCCGGCACGATTTGCAACGCGCCACATCATCTCCCCGGCACGCTAGAATCAGGCGGAGACACGGAGTCCCGCGTGCCACTGAATCCCCTTCTCGAAATCCTGATCCTCCTCGCCAGCGCGGTGATGCTGGTGCCGTTGTTCCAGCGCCTGGGGCTCGGCAGCGTGCTCGGGTTCCTCGCCGCGGGCGTGCTGGTCGGACCTTGGGGACTCAAGCTGATCACCGATGTCGAGGCGATCCAGCACCTCGCGGAGTTCGGGATCATCTTCCTGCTGTTCCTGATCGGCATCGAGCTCAAGCCATCACGCCTGTGGCGCATGCGCAAACAGGTCTTCGGGTTCGGGCTCGCGCAGGTGCTGATCACGACCCTGATCCTGACCGCGCTTGGCCGCCATGCCGGACTGCCGCCGCCAGTGCCACTGCTGATCGGCTCGGCACTGGCGCTGTCGTCAACGGCCTTCGTGTTGCAGGTGCTCTCGGAGCGTAACGAGCTGGCCAGCCAACACGGACGGCTTTCGTTCGCGATCCTGCTGCTGCAGGACCTCGCGGTGGTCCCGCTGCTGGCCCTGGTCCCACTTCTCGACCCCCAGGAGCGTGAGCTCGGCATCAACGTCGGTTTCGCGCTGATCGAGTCCGCCGCGATCTTTGGCGCGGTGCTGCTTGCCGGCCGCTACCTGCTCGGCCCGCTGTTCCGCCACGTCGCGGCAAGCCGCAACAGCGAGGTGTTCACCGCCTCCGCGCTGCTGCTGGTGCTCGGCACCGCGCTGATCATGGAGGAAGCCGGTCTGTCGATGGCGATGGGCGCGTTCATCGCCGGCCTGCTGATCGCCGACTCGGAGTTCCGTCACCAGGTGATCGCCGACATCTCGCCGTTCCGCGGCCTGCTGCTCGGGCTGTTCTTCATGTCGGTGGGCATGGTGATCGATTTCGGCGGCCTGGTTGACGACCTGCCCCAGGTGCTCCTCTGGCTGGTGGTGCTGCTCGTGGTCAAGGCGTTGGTCCTCTGGCCCCTTGCGATCCTCGCAGGCCTGCGCGGCGCCTCGGCCCTGGCGGTGGCGCTGTTCATGGCCCAGGGCGGTGAGTTCGGTTTCGTGCTGTTCGGTGTCGCCTACCAGGCCGGCCTGCTCGAGGACCAGATCTTTCAACGCGCGATCCTCGTGGCCGCGCTCAGCATGGCCCTGACACCGCTGCTGGTGCGCTATGCAGACCGGCTGCTGGTCGCAGAGAAACAGGCCGCCCGTAGCGGCACGCCGTCACCCAACGAGATCGTCGCGGAGGCGGACGCCGAGGCACCGCGCCCGGTGCTGATCGCCGGCTTCGGCCGCGTCGGGCGCCGCATCGGCGAACTGCTCGATCGCGCCGAGGTGCCCTACGTCGGCATCGACCAGGAGGTGGAGATCGTTGCCCGGGCCCGCGAGCGCGGCTTGAGCGTCTTCTTCGGCGATGTGGCGCGCAGCGACGTGCTGCGCGCCGCCGGGATCGGCAGGGCCCGCCTGGCGATCGTCGCCACCGACCGGGGTGTGCCATCGTTGCAGGCCGTGCACGCCATCCGCCGCGAAGCGCCCGAGTTGCCGATCCTGGTGCGCGCAACGGATCGCGCCCACTGCCGCGAGATGGTCGCCGCTGGTGCGACGCGCAGCTTCTCTGAGAACCTCGAGACGAGCCTGCAGTTGGCCGCCGCGGCACTGCACGAGGTCGGCGAAAGACCGGAATCTGTGCAGGCGCTGCTCGACGCGTTCCGTGAGGATTACGCTGCCGACGTGCATCGGGCCGACGTGGACGAGTCTGATTCTACAAAGAGGTGACGCGGCGAGTCCCGCGGCGCCCCTCGCCCCGCCGCGAGGGATGCCCGCGAGATCGAAATCCTTCTCGACCCCCATAAGGGTGCCGCGAGCATCAGATCATCGAAACTGCAACGGTCGGGATCGCGATCGCACACAGCGCCCGCTCGGGGACGTTGCTCGGCCCCGGGATCTGCAACAGCGGGCGGCCGAGGTGACGCCCTGGCCCGGGCTCAGGCTTCGTTCTCAGCCTGCGCCACGTGGGCCGTGAGCCAGCGGGCGTTGCGCAGCAGCCGTGCGTCGTCGTGGCGCGCCGAGACGAGCTGCACACCGAGCGGCAGGCCGTCGGCACCCTGCAGCAGCGGCAGGCTGATCGCCGGTGTGCCGAGGTAGGTCCACAGCGTGCAGAAGATCGGGTTGCCCGTCGCGTCGAGACCGGCCGGTGCCGGGCCGATCGTGGCCGGGGTGAGGATGGCGTCATACTCCTCGTAGATGCCCTCGAGGGCGTCGTGCAGGAGATCGCGCCAGGCAAGCGCGTTGTTGTACTCGACCGCGGTGACCTTCTGGCCGCGCTCGATCATGGCGCGCAGCACGTCACTCAGCTTGTCGCCACCTTTTTCGTAGTAGGCCGCGAAATTGCGCGCCAGGTCGGCTTCCATGACCGCGCGATGCATCTCGACCACGTTGTCAAACGCGGGGCCGATGGTTTCCTCGGTGACGCTGTTGGGACCGAGGAAATCGACCAGCTCGGTGAACGCGGCCTGGGTATCATCCTCGGCCTGGTCCCAGACCGGGGTCTTGATGAACGCCAGGCGCGGTTCCATCGGGGGCTCCTGGGTGGCCGCTTCGAGCAGCGTCGGACGGGCCCGAGGGCGGGTGTCTGCATCAGAGGCGTGGTAGCCGACCAGGTTCTCCGCAGCGAGCGCGACATCCTCGACGCTGCGTCCGTAGACACCGAGCTGATCGAGTGGCCTGGATTGCAGCAGCACCCCGCTGCGCGGGACCAGGCCGTGGGTCGGCTTGTAGCCGACCACACCGCAGAACGACGCCGGCCGGATCATCGAGCCGTTGGTCTGGGTGCCTAGCGCCAGCGGTACCATGCCGGCCGCGACCGCGGCGGCCGAGCCGCTCGACGAGCCGCCCGGGGTGTGGGCCGGGTTGTGTGGGTTCTTGGTCTTGCCGGGATGGAACACCGCCAGTTCCGTGGTGACCGTCTTGCCGAGGATCACCGCAC
>JAACFL010000090.1 GCA_009937385.1 Gammaproteobacteria bacterium
GTACCCGCGAGGGCAACGACTTCTACCACGAGATGACCGAGGGTGGCGTCATCGACAAGGTGGCCCTGGTCTACGGTCAGATGAACGAGCCGCCCGGCAACCGCCTGCGTGTCGCGCTGACCGGCCTGACCATCGCCGAGAACTTCCGCGACGAGGGCCGCGACGTGCTGCTGTTCGTCGACAACATCTATCGCTACACGCTCGCCGGCACCGAGGTCTCGGCGCTGCTCGGGCGCATGCCGTCGGCGGTGGGCTACCAGCCGACCCTGGCCTCGGAGATGGGCCAGCTGCAGGAGCGCATCACCTCGACCAAGACCGGCTCGATCACCTCGTTCCAGGCGGTCTACGTCCCGGCGGATGACCTTACCGACCCGTCGCCTGCGACCACCTTCGCGCACCTCGATGCGACGCTGGTGCTGTCGCGCCAGATCGCCGAGCTCGGCATCTACCCGGCGGTCGACCCGCTCGACTCCACCTCGCGCCAGCTCGACCCGCTGGTCGTTGGCCAGGAGCACTACGGCGTCGCCCGCGCCGTGCAGGGTACGCTGCAGCGTTACAAGGAACTGCGTGACATCATCGCCATCCTCGGCATGGACGAACTCTCCGAGGAGGACAAGCTGGCGGTCTCCCGGGCACGCAAGATCCAGCGCTTCCTGTCGCAGCCGTTCTTCGTCGCCGAGACCTTCACCGGCTCTCCGGGCAAGTACGTCAACCTGAAGGACACCATCCGTGCCTTCAAGGGCATCGTCGACGGCGAGTATGACAGCCTGCCGGAGCAGGCCTTCTACATGGTCGGTGGCATCGAGGAAGCGGTCGAGAAGGCCAAGACCCTCTGACCGGCGAGGACCTGTAAGCTATGGCCATGACCATCCACGTCGACATCGTCAGTGCGGAGCAATCGATCTTCTCGGGAGCCGCCGAGATGGTCTTCGCCCCGGCGCTGGCCCGGTGTGGTTCGGGTCCAGCTGGCCGGCGGTGGCGAAGAGTCGTTCTACGTCTCCGGGGGCATCCTCGAGGTGCAGCCGCACGTCGTCACCGTGCTCTCCGACACCGCGCTGCGTGGTGAGGACATCGACGAGCAGGCGGCAGAGAACGCCAAGCAGCGTGCCGAGCAGGCGATCAAGGGCGAGAAGACCGAGCTCTCCTACGAGGAGGCGCACGCCCAGCTCGCCGAGGCGCTCGCGCAGCTCGAGATGGTGCGCCAGATGAAGAAGCTGCGCGGTCACAACTAAGCCGTCCACGCCTTCAAACAAGGTCCGCACGACAGGCAACCCACGGGTTGCCTGTCGTCGTTTTCGCTATGGCACAATGGCCTGCCGCAACCCCCGGAGAACACCTTGCAGCGCATCGGCAAGCACAAGGCGGTGACCCTGACTTACCGCGTCCAGGTGATCGAAGTGTGCGACGCAAAGCCCGACGAGATCGCCAGCGGGCGTTTTAGCCTCGCATGACCACCCGCATCGTCATCCTCGCCGCAGGTCAGGGCACGCGCATGCGTTCCGACTTGCCCAAGGTCCTGCAGCCGCTCGCCGGGCGCCCGCTGCTCGCCCACGTGCTGGGTGCCGCGCGCGAACTGGAGCCGGTGGGACTGCACGTCGTCTACGGTCACGGTGGCGAGCAGGTGCCCGAGGCGCTCGCTGCCGATGACGTCGACTGGGTGCTGCAGGCCGAACAGCTCGGTACCGGTCACGCCGTGGCCCAGGCGCTGCCCGGCATCGCCGACAGCGACACCGTGCTGGTGCTCTACGGAGACGTGCCACTGATCTCGGCGACCACCCTTGCCGGTCTGCTTTCCACGGCCGATGGCGGCGGTCTGGCCCTGCTCACCGTGCAGCTCGACGATCCCACCGGCTACGGGCGGATCGTGCGTGATGGCGACGGACACGTGCTGCGCATCGTCGAGGAGAAGGATGCGAGCGACGCGGAGCGCCTCCTCACCGAGGTCAACACAGGCATCCTCGCTGCGCCGGCGGCGCAGCTGCGTGGCTGGCTCGAGCGGGTGGATCGCGACAACAGCCAGGGCGAGTACTACCTCACCGACGTCGTCGGTCTCGCGGTTGCCGACGGCGTGCCAGTCGACGCCCGACTCGCGGCCAGTGCCGAGGAGGTGCTCGGCGTCAACACCAAGGCGCAGCTCGCGACACTCGAGCGCCATTTCCAGCGCCAGCAGGCCGAGCGACTGATGTCCGAAGGTCTCACCCTCGCCGACCCGGCGCGCTTCGACCTGCGCGGCCAGCTGCAGACGGGGCGTGACGTCTTCGTCGATGTCGGCGCCGTGTTCGAAGGCGCGGTGTCGCTCGGTGACGGGGTGCGCGTCGGCGCCTACTGCGTGCTGCGCGACACGCAGGTCGGTGCCGGCTCCCGTATCGAGTCGCACAGCGTGCTCGAGGACGCGGTGGTCGGAACCAACTGCAGCATCGGCCCGTTCGCCCGGCTGCGGCCGCAGACGGTGCTCGGCAGCGGTGCCAAGGTCGGCAACTTCGTCGAGACCAAGAAGGCGCGTATCGGCGACGGCAGCAAGGTCAATCACCTGAGCTACGTCGGTGACAGCGAGATCGGAAAGGGCACCAACATCGGTGCCGGCACCATCACCTGCAACTACGATGGTCACGCGAAGCACCTGACGCGCATCGGTGACGACGTCTTCATCGGATCCGACACCCAGCTGGTCGCGCCCGTGTCGGTCGGTGACGGGGCCACGGTCGGTGCCGGTACGACGGTCACTCGCGACGTGCCGGCTGCGAGCCTGGCGGTCAGCCGCGCGCCTCAGAAGATCGTAGCGGACTGGCAACGGCCAGGACGCCGCGACACCAAGGGAGACTGACGGCATGTGCGGCATCGTCGGGGCGGTGGCCCAGCGCGACGTGGTCCCGATCCTGGTCGAGGGCCTGCATCGGCTCGAGTACCGCGGCTACGACTCGGCCGGCGTGGCGGTGCTGGGCGGCGAGGCCGGCTGCCTGGAGCGCACCCGCATGACCGGGAAGGTGGCGGGTCTCGAGGCGGCGCTGGCCAAGGCGCCGCTCGCCGGGAGCACCGGCATCGCACACACGCGCTGGGCGACCCATGGACCACCCAGTGAGTCGAATGCCCACCCGCACCTCTGCCGTGAACGGGTCGGGCTGGTTCACAACGGCATCATCGAGAACTTCGAGGCGCTCCGGGCCGCCCAGGACGATCACGAGTTCGACTCCGACACCGACACCGAGGTGGTGGTGCACCGGGTCCACGACCACCTGGCCTCCGGCCTCGACCTGCTCGCTGCGGTCCAGGCCACGGTCGCCGAGCTGGAGGGCGCCTACGCCCTGGGCGTGGTCACGGTCGACGAACCCGGCCGGCTGGTGGCGGCCCGTCGCGGCAGCCCGCTGGTGATCGGCCTGGGTATCGGCGAGAACTTCATCGCTTCGGACGTGATGGCGCTGCTGCCGGTGACCCAGCGCTTCATGTTCCTCGAGGAGGGCGACATCGCCGATCTGCGCCGGGATGGCGTGACCGTCTACGACGCGACCGGCAGCGTCGTCGAGCGCGAGGTCAGCACCAGCGAGCTGGCTGCCGATGCCGTCGAGCGTGGCCACTACCGCCACTACATGATCAAGGAGATCCACGAGCAGCCGCGCGCGCTGGCCGACACCCTCGAGGGACGAATCGGCGGCGGACGCCTGCTCGAGCAGGCGTTCGGTCCCGAAGCGGCGGCGATCTTCGACAACGTGCGTGCGGTGCAGATCGTCGCCTGCGGCACCAGCTACCACGCAGGATTGGTGGCACGCTACTGGATGGAGGCCCTGGCCGGGCTGCCGTGCTGGATCGAGGTCGCGAGCGAGTTCCGTTACCGGCGCCACGTGGTCCCTGCCGAGACGCTCTTCGTGACCATCTCGCAGTCCGGCGAAACCGCCGATACCCTCGCCGCGCTGCGTGTGGCCAAGGAGCTCGGGTACGCCCACAGCCTGGCGATTTGCAACGTGCCCGAGAGCTCGCTGGTGCGCGAGTCGGAGCTGGTGCTGATGACCCGCGCCGGGCCGGAGATCGGCGTCGCCTCGACCAAGGCGTTCACGACCCAGCTGGTCGCGCTGCTGCTGCTGGTGATCGCGCTCGGCCGGCGCCACCGTCTCGACGAGGCGACCGAGCGCAACCTGGTCGGCCAGCTTCTCAAGCTGCCGGGCAAGGTCGAGCAGGCACTGGAACTCGACGCGACCATCGCCCGCCTCGCCGAGGCATTCGCCGACAAGCACCACGCCCTCTATCTCGGCCGCGGGGACCACTACCCGGTCGCGCTCGAGGGGGCGCTGAAGCTGAAGGAGATCTCCTACATCCACGCCGAGGCCTACCCGGCAGGCGAGCTCAAGCACGGCCCGCTCGCGCTGGTCGACGACGACATGCCGGTGATCGCCGTGGCGCCGAACAACGAGCTGCTCGAGAAGCTCAAGTCGAATCTGCACGAGGTGCGGGCCCGCGGTGGGCGTCTCTACGTCTTCGCCGATCCGGGTGCGGGGCTGGCCGCCGAGGAGGGCGTGGAGGTGATCGAGGTGGCGCCCACCGACGAGGTGATCGCGCCGATCGTCTACACCGTGCCGCTGCAGCTGCTCGCCTACCACGTGGCGGTGCTGCGCGGCACCGACGTCGACCAGCCACGCAACCTCGCCAAGTCGGTGACCGTCGAGTAGCTAACCCTCGCGTGGCTCCCGCGACCGCCTGACCGGGCAGTAGTGGCGTCGCCGCCAGGCGCCCCAGGCGACCGCCACGCAGCCGGCCAGGAACAGGAGCAGCTGGCCCTCGCCGGCCGGCAGCAGGAGGACGGCGAGCAACGCGACGATCAGGCCGCCGCGCATCGTCAGCAGGCCGATTCGGTAGCGTCGTTCCTGGAGTTCCGGTGCCGCCTGATCCATCGCCCGATCCCGCCGACGAGCGCCAAGTATGCGTCCCTGCAGCAGTTTCGTCACGCAAGGCGGGCAGTCGAGGCGATTGTGTTATGCACAATGGGATCCGGCGCGGAAGCAGGGCCGTGGGCCCACCCAGCGGAATTTTGGCTCATCTTGCCGGGATATTCATAACATGCTGATTAAAAAGAATTAAATCAAACTGGCCACGAAGTGCGCAAAACACGACTGGAGTCGCGCTGTCAAGCGCTTGGACACACGGTACAGAACCTGTCCACAAACTTATCCACAGCCGATGTGGATGGATATGCGAATATCAATCAGGCTAATGAGTTAGGGCTTCTTGGTGACAATTTCAGTCAACGTCAGACGCTAAGCGTGTCCGCATCGCCTGCGACCGCGGCGTGCCGGTGCTAGAGTCGCGCCATGCCCGACCAGCCCATTCTCGAAGTGGCCGTCCCTGCCCCGCTGAGGCAGCATTTCGACTACCTCCCGCCGTCTGGACACGTTGGCGAGCTGCCTGCTCCGGGGAGCCGCGTGCGCGTACCGTTCGGTCGACGCCGGATGGTCGGCGTGGTGGTCGGGTCGCGTTTCGCCAACGTCGCCGAACGGCGCTTGCGGCGAGTCGAGGAGGTGCTCGATGAGACGCCGCTGCTGGGCGCGCGCGATCTCGAGCTGCTGGCCTGGGCCGCGCGCTACTACCATCACCCGCTGGGGGAGGTGATCGCGACGGCTCTGCCGACCAGGCTGCGCAAGGGGGGGGCGATCGACATCGACGTCGTGCAGCGCTGGCGCCTGACGCAGGCCGGACAGGCGCTGGCGCCCGACGAGCTGGTGCGCGCGCCGCGTCAGGCCGCGGTGCACGCGCTGCTTGCCGAGCACCAGGAGGCCGGGGCGGATGATTTCGCATCGCTCGATGGCGACTGGCGCGCGGCGCTGCGTGCGCTCAGCGGCAAGGGCCTGGTCGAACGATTCGAGATCGCCGCGCGAGAGCGGGACCTGGAAGCGGTCGAGCGGGCACCTCGGCATGCGCTGAACCCGGGGCAAGTCGCCGCCGTCGAGGCGATCGTGAGCTGCGAGGGCTTCGCCCCGTTTCTGCTCGACGGCGTCACCGGCAGTGGCAAGACCGAGGTCTACCTGCACGCCATCGAGCGCGTTCTGGCACGCGGCGGCCAGGCGCTGCTGCTGGTTCCCGAGATCGGCCTGACCCCACAGCTTCTCGAGCGTGTCGCGGGTCACTTCGGTCGGCGTCCCGCGGTGCTGCACTCCGGGCTCGCCGACGGCACACGCCAGGCCGCCTGGCGTGCGGCATGCGAAGGGGACGCGGACGTGGTCGTAGGCACCCGCTCGGCGGTCTTCGTGCCCCTGGCGCGTCCGGGAGTGATCGTGGTCGACGAGGAGCACGATCCGTCGTTCAAGCAGCAGGACGGATTCCGCTACCACGCCCGGGATGTGGCCGTGGTGCGCGCGCGTGAAGCCGGGATCCCGGTGGTGCTCGGCTCGGCGACGCCGTCGCTCGAGAGCCTGCGCAATGCCGGGCTCGGGCGCTACCGCACGCTGCGCCTGCCGGCCCGCGCCGGCGATGCGGCGGTCCCGGCGGTCGATCTGGTCGACCTGCGCGGCCGGAAGCTGAGCGCCGGGATCTCGCCGCAGCTGCTCCAGGCGCTGGACGAGGAGCTCGATGCGGGTCGCCAGGCGCTGGTGTTTCTCAACCGCCGCGGTTTCGCGACCACGTTGATCTGCCATGACTGCGGCTGGATCGCCGGCTGTCGACGCTGCGATGCGCGCATGACGCTGCACCTCGCACGCGAGAGGCTCTGCTGCCACCACTGTGGCAGCGAGCGGCGCCCCGATTCGCGCTGTCCAGATTGCGGGGGCGAGGACCTGCGGCCGCTGGGCCAGGGCACGGAGCGGCTCGAGGCGGTTCTGGCCGAGCGCTACGCAGCGGCCGGGGTGGTCCGCATCGACCGCGACACGACGCGCCGGCGTGGCAGCCTCGACGCCAAGCTGGCGGCGGTGCACGGTGGCCAGGCACGGCTGCTGGTCGGTACCCAGATGCTGGCCAAGGGGCATCACTTCCCGGAGGTGACCCTGGTCGGCGTGGTCAACGCCGACGCGGGCCTGTTCGGCACCGACTTCCGTGCCGCCGAGCGCGTCGCACAACAGATCGTGCAGGTGGTGGGGCGCGCCGGTCGTGCGCAGCATCCGGGGCGGGTGCTGGTGCAGACCCACCACCCGGAGCATCCGTTGCTGCAGGCGCTGGTGCACTCGGGCTACCACGCCTTCGCCGAGGCCGCCCTCCAGGAGCGTCGCCAGGCGGGGCTGCCGCCGTGGACACATCTCGCGCTGCTGCGCGCCGAGGCCGTTGACGCCTCGGCGCCGGACGATTTCCTCGAGCGGGCGCGCATGCTGCTGCCGTCGGGAGCGGGCGTCGACGCGTACGGCCCGGTGCCGGCACCGATGGCGCGTCGTGGGGGGCGGCAGCGTGCCCAGCTGCTGCTTCAGGCCCCCCGGCGCGAGCCCCTGCAACGCCTGCTCGACACCTGGATCGAGGCCGTCGAGCGACTGCCTGCCGCACGACGGGTACGCTGGTCGCTCGACGTCGACCCGATCGAGTTGTTCTGATCGCTGAAGGTATAATCGGCCCACGTGACGTCGCGCGCCCGCACCGTTCAGTCACGCGCCACCCAAACACCGAGGGATGTCGATGTCGAAGGACTTTGCCCGGTCCAGTTCGCGCCAGCATGGACGCTCACGCGGCAACCCGTCGCGGGGTTCGGCGAAGGCTCCGTTCCTGGTCGGCCTGACGCTCGGCCTGACGGTCGCCCTGGGGGTCTACCTTGTCGACCACGGCTACGTCAGCCTCGATACGTTGTTCGGTAACGAACGCGACACCCAGCCGACCCCGGTAGCCAAGACCACCGAGGCTCAACGGCCGCGCTTCGACTTCTACACCATCCTGCCGGAGATGGAGGTGGTGATCCCCGAGGAGCCTGCCGCGGGTGTCGAGACTCCGCGCCCCGTGGCCCCGCCGCCATCGGCCCCCGCAGCCGCCAGCGTGCCCGTGAGTGGCTACATCCTGCAGGCCGGATCGTTCCGCAGTGCCGGCGATGCCGATACCCTGAAGGCGCAGCTGGCCCTGCTCGGTTACGAGGCGTCGGTGCAGACGGTCACGATCAACCAGGACACCTACCACCGCGTGCGGCTGGGGCCGTTCGCCAGCCGTGAGCGCGCCGACGCGGCGCGCGCGCAGCTGGCCGGCAACGCGGTCTCGACGATCCTGCTGCGCCTCAAGGGTTGAGGCGACCCCGCTAGTCCTCGAGGTAGGTGTAGCCCTCGAGTCCCGCGAAGAGCGTCTTGAGGTATTCGGCGGATTGGGCCTGGTCCAGGCCCGCCGCATCGATGCGTGCCCGGTAGGCGTTGCGCAGGGCCACCGCGTCGAACTGCACGTAGCGCAGCACGTCGTCGACGCCATCCCCCTCGATTGGCAGGGCCAGTCGATAACCGCCCTTGCCGTCGAGTTCGACGTTGACCGAGTGGGTGTCGCCGAACAGGTTGTGCAGGTCGCCGAGGATCTCCTGGTAGGCGCCGACCAGGAAGATGCCCAGGCGATAGGGCTCCCCCTGTCGCGGTGCGTGGAGCTGCAGCGTGCTGTCGACGCCGTCTGCGTTGACGTACTGCTCGATGAGTCCATCCGAGTCGCAGGTGATGTCGTGCAGTACCGCGCGTCGGGTCGGGCGTTCGGCGAGACGCTGCAGGGGCATCACCGGGAACACCTGGTCGATGGCCCAGACATCCGGCAGCGACTGGAAGATCGACAGGTTGCAGAAGTACTTGTCGGCGAGGATGTCGGTCAGGTCGTCGAGCGCCTCGCGGTGGGCCGGCACCGACGGGTTCAGGAGCTGCACCAGCCGGGCACGGATGGCGTTGGCGAGGCGTTCTGCGAGCGACCGCTCGGCGAGGTCGAGAACCCCGTGGTTGTACATCGCCTGCGCCTCGGCGAGCCAGTAGCCGGTGTCGTGGTAGACCTCGAGCAGCGAGCCATGCTCGACCTGCTGCAGGCTGCCCCACAGGTCGTGCAGCACCTTCGGCGCGTCCTCCTCCGGGGGCGGCGGGGTGACGTCGTCGAAGCTGCGCGTGACGTCGACGATATTGGTCACCAGCACGGCGTGGTGGGCGGTCAGGGCGCGGCCCGATTCGGTGATCAGCAACGGGTGGGGCAGCGACTCCTGCTCGCAGACCGACGCGACGGCGTGAACCACGCCGTTCGCGTACTCCTGCAGGCTGTAGTTGATCGAGCATGCGCTGCGTGAGCGGGTGCCCTCGTAGTCGATCCCGAGACCGCCACCGACGTCGATGCAGGTCAGTGGCACGCCGAGCTTGTGCAACTCGGCGTAGAAGCGTGCGACCTCCTGCAGTCCCTGGTGGATGTCGCGGATGTTGCCGATCTGGGAGCCGAGGTGGACGTGCATCAGCTGCAGCGCGTCGTTCATGCCCTCGGCGCGCAGCCGTTCCACGACCTGCAGCACGTCCGACGCGGGCAGGCCGAACTTCGAGCGCTCGCCGCCGCTGTTCTCCCACTTGCCACGCCCCGTCGA
>JAACFL010000091.1 GCA_009937385.1 Gammaproteobacteria bacterium
CGCAGCTGCTCGACGCCGGCGGCCCGTTCGCCCGGCTGCTCGACGGCTTCGCGCCGCGTCGCCAGCAGCAGGAGATGGCGACGGCCATCGCCACGGTCCTGGACGAGGGCAGCCTGCTGGTCAGCGAGGCCGGCACCGGCACCGGCAAGACCTTCGCCTACCTGGTGCCGGCGCTGCTGTCGGGCAAGAAGGTGGTGGTGTCGACCGGCACCCGCCATCTGCAGGACCAGCTCTACCACCGCGATCTGCCGCTGGTGCGCGAGGCGCTCGACGTGCCGGTGCGTGCCGCGCTGCTCAAGGGCCGCGCCAACTACCTGTGCCGTTACCGGCTCCAGCAGAGCCTCGCCGCCGGGCGTTTCCGCTCGCGCGAGCAGGCGGCCGAGGCGACCGCGATTCGCGACTGGGCCGGGCGCACCCGCTCGGGCGACGTCGCCGAGATGACCGGCATCGCCGAGGAGTCGCGCATCTGGCCGCTGGTCACCTCGACCACCGACAACTGCCTCGGCCAGGAGTGTCCGGACTACGCCGACTGCTTCCTGGTGCGGGCGCGGCGCCAGGCGCAGTCGGTCGACCTGCTGGTGGTCAACCACCACCTGCTGTTCGCCGACATGGCGCTGCGCGACAGTGGCTTCGGCGAGCTGCTGCCCGATGCCGAGGCGTGGATCATCGACGAGGCGCACCAGGTGCCGGAGATCGCTGGGCGCTTCTTCGGCGACACGCTCTCAGGCTTCCAGCTGCTCGGACTGGCACGCGACACCGTCGCCGCGCAGCTTGACGAGGCGCCCGACTCGACCGGCCTGCGCGACCTCGCTGCCGGGCTCGAGAAGGGCGTCGCGGACCTGCGTCTGGCGCTCGGTCGCGGCGAGGTGCGCGCCGCGTGGTCGAGCCTGTTCCATCGTGGCGAGGCGACCGCCGCGCTCGACGTGCTGCACGACGCGCTCTCCGCGTTGCAGGCCGGTGCCGAGGCCGAGGCGGGGCGCGGCAAGGGCCTCGAGTCGTGCGCGCGGCGCGCCGCCGATGGACTGGCCCTGCTCGAACAGCTCTCCGAGGAGGTCGACGGCGCGGTGCGCTGGGTGCAGACCACGACGCGCGGCTTCGTGCTCAACCGCACGCCGCTCGACATCGCCGAGCCGTTGCGCGAGCAGATGCTGCGCTATCCAGGGGCGTGGGTCTTCACCTCGGCGACGCTCGCGGTGGGTGACTCGTTCACGCACTACACCGAGCGGCTCGGGCTCGACGAGGCCGAGACGCGACGCTGGGAGAGCCCGTTCGACTTCGCCAACCAGGCACTGCTCTACGTGCCGCGCGGCATGCCGGAGCCACGCGACCCGGACTTCGGCGCCCGGGTGCTCGACGTCGCACTGTCGCTGATCGAGGCGTCCGGGGGGCGCTGCTTTCTGCTCTTCACCAGCCACCGCGCGCTGCGCGAGGCGGCCGAGGTGCTCGCCGACCGGCTCGCCTACCCGCTGCTGGTGCAGGGCGAGGCGCCGCGCGCCGAGCTGCTCGAACGCTTCAGAAGCCTCGGCAACGCCGTGCTGCTCGGCACCAGCAGCTTCTGGGAAGGTGTCGACGTGCGCGGCGAGGCGCTCTCGTGCGTGGTCATCGACAAGCTGCCGTTCGCGGCGCCCGACGACCCGGTGCTGCAGGCGCGCGGTGACGCGCTGCGCGCGGCGGGCGGCAACCCGTTCATCGAGCTGCACCTGCCCAACGCGGTGATCGCCCTGAAACAGGGCGTCGGACGCCTGATCCGTGACGTCGACGACCATGGCGTGCTGGCGATCTGTGATCCGCGGCTGTTCGGCAAGAGTTACGGCCGGCGCTTCCTGTCCAGCCTGCCGCCGATGCCGGTAACGCGCGATGCCGACGAGGCGCTGGCGTTCTTCGGCGAGGTCGACCGGCGTCGTGCCGTCGCAGGGGAGGGGGCATGAGCCGGCTGCTCGCGATCGACACCGCGACCGAGGCGTGCTCGGCGGCGCTGTGGATTGATGGCGAACTGCACGAGCAGTATGCCGAAGCGCCACGCGAGCACGCGAAACGACTGCTGCCGATGGTAGAGACCCTGCTTGCCGAGGCCAGTCTCAAGCTGGGCGACCTCGATGCGCTCGCTTTCGGGCGCGGTCCGGGCAGCTTTACCGGCGTGCGCATCGCCGCCGGTATGGCGCAGGGGCTCGCGTTTTCCGTGGGGTTGCCCGTGGTACCGGTCTCGACCCTTGCCGCGTTGGCCCAGGGCGCCGCGGACGTGGAACACCCGCGCCTGCTCGCGGCCATCGACGCACGGATGGGCGAGGTCTACTGGGCACGCTACCTGCTCGGCGCGGACGGTCTCGTTTCGCTCGATGGCGACGAACGGGTCTGTGCACCGGAGGACGCTCCGGTCCCCTCCGATGGCGGCTGGTTCGGTGTCGGCAGCGGTTGGAAGACCTACGAGGAACGGCTCGCGACGTGCCTCGGGAACGTCGTCAGCGGCTTTGATGGCGCGCGTTACCCACGGGCCAGCGACGTGGCGCGTCTCGCGGTCCCCGTCTACGAACGCGGCGCCGCGCTTCCCGCGGAGCGTGCCATTCCCGTCTACCTGAGAGACCGCGTCGCCAACAAGCCGGGTTGAGCGCGAACGCGGCGCGGTGCCCCGGGCCCCTCAGTCGATCGCGCCAGCGTTGGCGAGCAGTTCACGCACCGCTCCGGCCAGCTCGCGGTAGCCCTCGGCGTTCGGATGGATCGGATCGGACTTCAACGACCGGTCGGCGAGGATGTTGGGCAGCGTCTCGCCGTCGTAGGGCAGGCCGAATTCCTCGGCCAGCTCGGTGTAGAAGGCGGGGGCCGAGAGCAGCAGCAGGCCGGGTTCCGGCACGCCGAGCAGCACCACCTGAGCACCACTCTCGCGGATGATCCCGATCATCGACGCAAGGTTGGCCTTGGCTTGGCCACGGTCGAGTTTGCGCAGCATGTCGTTGCCGCCGAGGCAGAGCACCACCAGTGCCGGTGAATGTTGCGCCAGAACACCGGGTAGGCGTTGCAGGCCGCCGGCCGTGGTCTCGCCCGGTACGCCGGCGTTGATGACCCTCTGGGACAGCAGGGCGTCGAGCTGTGCCGGGTAGGCATTTTCGCGCTTGGCGCCGTTGCCGGCGGTCAGGCTGTCACCGAAGGCGAGGATGGCCGCGTCGGCGGCGAGCGGTTCGAGCGCGGGTCCACCGCCGCAGGCGACCAGCAGTCCGAGCAGGCAGGCCGCGAGGCCGGCGCGCAGGCCGTGGCGCATCAGTCGAGCAGGCGTTCCAGGACGCCGAGGTAGACGCCGTGCAAGCGCTCGAGATCGGCGATCGCGATGCGCTCGTCGATCTTGTGGATGGTCGCGTTGAGCGGCCCGAACTCGACCGTCTCGGCGCCGGTCGGGGCGATGAAGCGGCCGTCGGAGGTGCCTCCGCTGGTCGAGAGCTCCGGGCGTTCACCGGTGAGATCGGCCAGCGTTTCAGAGAGCGCCTCGGTCAACGCTCCCGGCGTGCTCAGGAACGGGTTGCCGGAGAGTCGCCAGGCGATGTCGTGCGGCACGTCGTGGCGTGAGAGCACCTCGGCGACCCGTGCCATCAGCGTATCGGCGTCGAGCTCGGTCGAGAAGCGGAAGTTGCACATCAGCTCGAGCGAGCCGGGGATCACGTTCTCGGCGCCGGTGCCGGCGTGGATGTTCGAGACCTGGAAGGTGGTCGGCGGGAAGTGGTCGTTGCCCCGGTCCCACTCGGTCGCCGCCAGCTCGGCGAGCGCCGGCGCGAGGCGGTGAATCGGGTTGTCGGCGAGGTGCGGGTAGGCGACGTGGCCCTGGCTGCCGTGCACGGTCAGCACCGCGGAGAGCGAGCCGCGCCGGCCGATCTTGACGGTGTCACCGAAGCGCTGTGTCGAGGTCGGCTCGCCGATCAGGCACCAGTCGATCGCCTCGTCGCGCTGCTCGAGCATCTCGACCACACGCACCGTGCCGTCGATCGCCGGGCCCTCCTCGTCGCTGGTCAGCAGGAAGCCGATGGAGCCGGCGTGATCGGGATGCGCGGCGACGAAGGTCTCGGTCGCGGTGACCATCGCCGCGAGGCTCGCCTTCATGTCGGCTGTGCCACGGCCGCGCAGCTCGCCGTCCTGCTCGGTCGGCGTGAAGGGCGGGGTGGACCAGGTGGTCTCGGGACCGGTCGGCACGACGTCGGTGTGGCCGGCGAAGACCAGCAGCGGGGCCGCGGTGCCGCGTCGGGCCCAGAGGTTGTCCACCTCACCGCAGCGCAGCGGTTGCAGTTCGAATCCGAGCGCCTCGAGTCGCGCTCCGATCAGCGCCTGGCAGCCGGCGTCGTCAGGCGTCACCGACGGCCGGGCGATCAGCTGGCGGGCGAGGTCGAGCGTCTCGCTCACGCCGTGTCACCCCGGCCGGCGAAGCGCTCGGAATAGGCGTCGGGGTCGAAGCCGACCACGATATCGTCGCCGTCCTCGAGCACCGGGCGCTTGATCAGCGTCGGCTCCTCGAGCAGCAGCGCTTGCAGCGCGGCGTCGTCGAGTCCGTCACGGGTCGCCTCGGGCAGTTCGCGCCAGGTGCGCCCGCGCCGGTTCACCAGCACGTCGTCGCCGACCATGGCGAGCCAGCGTTCCAGCGTGGCCTCTGGCAGGCCGTCGATGCGGAAGTCGTGCCAGGCGTGGTCGACACCGTGGCTATTGAGCCAGCGGCGTGCCTTGCGCACGGTGTCGCAGTTGCGGATGCCGTAGAGCGTCGGCATCAGTCGCTGCGCAAGAGTTCGTTGATGCCGACCTTGCTGCGCGTCTTGGCATCGACCTGCTTGACGATGATCGCGGCATACAGGCCGCAGTCGCCCTTGCTCGAGGGCAGGGTGCCGGAGACCACGACCGAGCCGGCCGGCACGCGGCCGTAGGTGATCTCGCCGGTCTCGCGGTTGAAGATGCGCGTGCTCTGGCCGAGGTAGACGCCCATCGAGATCACCGCACCCTCCTCGACGATGACGCCTTCGGCGACCTCGGCGCGCGCGCCGATGAAGCAGTTGTCCTCGATGATCACCGGGTTGGCCTGTAACGGCTCGAGCACGCCGCCGATGCCGACGCCGCCCGAGAGGTGCACGTTCTTGCCGATCTGCGCGCAGGAGCCGACCGTCGACCATGTATCCACCATCGTTCCGCTGTCGACGTAGGCGCCGATGTTGACGAACGAGGGCATCATCACGACGTTGCTGGCGATGTAGGCGCCGCGCCTTGCGGTCGCCGGTGGCACGATGCGCACGCCGTCGTTGCGGAAGTCGCTGGCACCGTGGTCGGCGTACTTCGACGGCACCTTGTCCCAGTAGTGGGTCTCGCCGCCGGACAGCAGCCCGTTGTCCTCGATGCGGAAGTAGAGCAGCACCGCCTTCTTGAGCCACTGGTTGACGATCCACTCCCGGTCGCGCTTTTCGGCGACGCGCGCCTGGCCGCTGTCGAGCAGGTGGATCGCCTCATGCACCGCCTCGCGGGTCGGCGCGTCGACGTTGTGCGGGTTGATTTCGGCGCGCCGCTCGAAGGCGCTTTCGATGGTGTTCTGCAGGTCGCTCATCCCTGGGTCTCCGGTGGTGTTTCTGCGCGAGCGCGACAGTATAACGAAGCGACGCCGGGCTACGTCAGCCGGCGAGGTGGTCGCGGATGCGTCCGGCGGCCTCGACGCAGTCGGCGAGCGGTGCGACCAGCGCGATGCGTACGCGACCGTATCCCGGGTCGCCGTCCGGGGTGGGCCGAGACAGGAACTGTCCGGGCAGCACCGTGACGTGCTGGGTGGCGAAGAGGTCACGTGCAAACTCGCGGTCATCGCTCGGCACCTCGGGCCAGAGGTAGAAGCCGGCAGGAGGCACGTCGACCTTCATGACTTCCCCAAGAATCGGCGCGACGGCGGCGAACTTCTCTCGGTAGCGCGCACGGTTGTCGACCACGTGAGTCTCGTCCTGCCAGGCGGCGGTGCTCGCCGCCTGGTTCGGTGGCGGCATGGTCGCGCCGTGGTAGCTGCGGTAGAGACGGAAGCGCTCGATCAGCCGCGCGTCGCCGGCGACGAAGCCGGAACGCAGGCCAGGCACGCTGGAGCGCTTCGACAGCGAGTTGAACACCACGCAGCGCTCGAAGCCGTCGTGACCGGCTGCGATCGCGGCCTGCAGCAGCCCCGGTGGGGGGGCGGTCTCGTCGAGGTAGAGCTCGGAGTAGCACTCGTCGGAGGCGACGATGAAGTCGTGGCGCTCGGCGAGCTCGAGCAGGTGGACCAGCGTCGCCTGGTCGAGCACCGCCCCGGTCGGGTTGCCCGGGCTGCAGACGAACAGCAGCTGGCAACGCTTCCAGACCTTGTCGGGTACCGCCTCGAAGTCGGGCTGGAAACCGCTGTCGGCGGTGCAGGCGAGGTAGTGTGGCTCGGCACCGGCGAGCAGCGCCGCGCCCTCGTAGATCTGGTAGAACGGGTTCGGCATCGCCACCAGGGCGTCGCGCGAACGGTCGATGGCGGCCTGGGTGAACGCGAACAGTGCCTCGCGCGAGCCGCTGACCGGCAGCAGGTGACGCTCCGGGTCGAGGGTGCCCTCGGGCAGGCCGAATCGCCGCGTGCACCAGGCCACGATCGCCTCGCGCAGCGCCGGGTTGCCGGCCGTGACCGGGTAGCGTCCGAGGCCGTCGAGCGCCTCGACCAGCGCATCGCGCACCAGTGTGGGCACCGGGTGCTGTGGCTCGCCGATCGACAGCGCGATGTGGGCGAGCTCTGCCGGGGGCGTTGCGTCGCCCAGCAGCGCACGCAGGCGCTCGAACGGGTAAGGGTGCAGGCGATCGAGGTCGGGATTCATGGGTGCTCCGGCTGGGTAGGTTATTGGACCATCGGCCGATGGACACCCGCAACGTCGTGCACGCATCTGAAGTCAGTGTAATATCGATTGAAAGTGACTAGGCGCCCGACCGGTCATTTTAGAGGGAGACCTGCAACTCCCCTGGGTGCCAAAGCGAGGATGGATGGACAAGATCTGGCTGCAAAGCTACCCGCCGGGTGTGGCCGGTGAGATCGATTCTGAACGGGTTTCGACGGTCGTCGAGATCTTCGAGCAGGCGGTCGCCACCTATGCTGACCGGCCTGCCTACACCAACCTTGGTCACTCTCTGACCTACCGCGAACTCGAACGCCAGAGCGCGGCCTTCGCCTCGGTGCTACAAAACCGCTTCGGCCTGACCAAGGGCGAACGCATCGCGGTCATGATGCCCAACACGCTGCAGTACCCGGTGGTGCTGTTCGGCGTCCTGCGTGCCGGCATGACGGTGGTCAACGTCAACCCGCTCTACACGGCGCGCGAGCTGCACCATCAGCTCGCCGACTCCGGTGCGACCGCAATCGTGGTGCTCGCCAACTTCGCCCAGGTGGTCGAGCGCGCAATCGCCAACACCGACGTCAAGCACGTCGTCGTGACCCAGCTCGCCGACCTGCTTCCGGCACCGAAGCGGCAGCTGGTCAACTTCGTGGTGCGTCACGTCAAGAAGATGGTGCCGCCCTACGCGCTGGACGGTGAGCTGTCGCTGCGCAACTTGCTCACGGAGGGTGCGAGCCGTCCGTTCAAGCCGGTGGCAGTGGACCGCGACGACGTCGCGTTCCTGCAGTACACCGGCGGCACCACCGGTCTGGCCAAGGGCGCCGTGCTGACCCACGGCAACATGGGCTCCAATGTGAGCCAGGCCGCGCAGTGGATCGAAGGGGCGATGAAACCGGGCGAGGAGCTGATCGTCACCGCCCTGCCGCTCTATCACATCTTCGCGCTGACGGCGAACTGCCTGACCTACATGCACTTCGGTGCCCAGAACCTGCTGATCACCAACCCGCGCGACATCCCGCGTTTCATCAAGGAGATTCGCAGCATCGGCTTCACGTCGATCACCGGGGTCAACACCCTGTTCAATGCGCTGCTCAACGCAGAGGGCATCGATCAGGTCGATTTCAGCCAGCTGCGGCTGACTCTCGGCGGAGGCATGGCGGTGCAGAGGGCGGTGGCCGAGCGCTGGCAGGCGCTGACCGGCTGTCCGCTGCTCGAGGCTTACGGGCTGACCGAGACCTCTCCTGCGGTGACCATGAACCCGCTCAACCTTGCGGCCTACAACGGCAGCATCGGCCTGCCGATCCCGTCGACCGAGGTGTGCGTAAGGGATGCCGAAGGCAACGAGTTGCCGGTGGGAGAGCGCGGCGAACTCTGTATCCGGGGGCCGCAGGTGATGAAGGGATACTGGCGCCGTCCCGAGGAGACCGCCGCGGTGCTCGATGGCGAGGGGTGGCTGCGCACCGGCGACATCGCGACCGTCGACGAGCGTGGTTTCGTCTACATCGTCGACCGCATCAAGGACATGATCGACGTTTCCGGATTCAACGTTTATCCGAACGAAATCGAGGAGATCGTCGCGCAACTCGACGGCGTGCTCGAGGTCGCTGCCATCGGCGTGCCCGATGCCCACTCGGGCGAGTCGGTCAAGGTGTTCATCGTCTGCGGTGAGCCGGGACTGACCGTCGAGGCGGTGCTGCGCCACTGTCGCGAGAACCTGACGCGCTACAAGGTCCCGAAGCACGTGGAGTTCCGTGAGGAGCTGCCTAAAACCAATGTGGGCAAGATCCTGCGTCGTGCGCTGCGCGACGAGGCACGGTCCG
>JAACFL010000092.1 GCA_009937385.1 Gammaproteobacteria bacterium
CAAGATCAGTACCGGTGACATGAGCTTGCCCGAGCTCGATGAGCACCAGAAGGACGAGATCGGTGTGCTGGCGAGTTCCTTCAACCGCATGCGCAGGAGCCTGCAGCAGGCGATGAAGATGCTGAACGAGTGATCGGCTGAGCGATGCCCGAACCGAGCGACAAGCCGTTCATCGCCAGCATCCTGTTCCTGGACATCGTCGGGTACTCGAAGCATTCGGTCGAGCACCAGCACGACATCAAGCAGCATTTCACCGAGCTGTTGTCCGCGGTGATCGAGCCACTCCCGGAAAAGGAGCGCATCGCGATCGACACTGGAGATGGCGCGGCGATCTGCTTCCTCGCCCATCCCGAGGTCGCGCTGCAGGTGGCGCTGGTGGTGCGCAACCGTCTCGCACGAGACCCGGAGCTGATACCCATGGGCTACCAGCTCTGCATGGGCATCAACATCGGCCCGGTCAGAGTGGTCACCGACATCAACCGGCAGCGCAACGTGATCGGTGACGGCATCAACGCGGCACAGCGCGTGCTCGGTTTCGCCACGCCGGGCCAGATCCTCGTGTCGAGCGCGTTCCACGACATCGTCGCCTTCCTCACCACCGATCACATGAAGATGTTCCACGCTGTTGGTGTGCGACCCGACAAGCATGGGCGCGAGCACAACGTCTACGAGGTGGTGGAGGGGTTTGAAATCCAGACCCTGCTCGACATCACCGATGGCCAGCAGGAGGTCGCCGCCGAGGCTGGAGTCGTAGATGCTCGGGAGGTGCCGGAGCCGGCCGGGATTCCGGAGGCGAGCCTGCAGGCGATCGCGACCCAATATGCCAAGTACGTCGGGCCAATCGCCAACGTGATGGTGCAGAAAGGGGTCAGCAAGGCTTCCGGTGCCGAGGGGTTGTGCGCCTTTCTCGGTGACATGATCGATGACGCGGCCGACAGGCGTGCCTTTCGGGACTATTTCTTCAGCGTCGTGGGTGGGGGTTCAGAAGGTGCCGGGAACGAAAAGCAGGCACCTGTCGAGCCGGTCGACACGAGCGGTGGGCAGGCGATCTCCAGTGCCCACCTCGTCACCATCGAGGCGATGCTTACGGAGCAGATCGGCCCGATCGCCAGCGTCGTCATCAAGCGGCATTCAGCCTCCAGCTCCAGCATCGAGACGCTGTGCGACAACCTGGCTCAGCACATCGAGTCTGAGGAGAAACAGCAACGCTTCGTCGAGCAGGCCAGGCGCCTGCTGGACGGCTGAGTCCGGGAGCCGGGACGCACCTGCCCGTTCGTGGCGGGCGGCTAGGCTGGCCGCCTGTCTAGAACGGTGACAAGGTGCTCGGTGGGGTCAACGGGGTCTTGACCTTGGGCTTGGCCGCCGATTCGACACCGAAGCGCGAGAAGCTGCGCGTGGTCTCCTGAAGCTCGGTCAGGTAGAGGTAGCGAACCTCCTCACCTTCAACCACCAGCATCTTGGTGCCGACGTCGAAGATCGCGGCCGGGGCAAGCAGGCAAGCGTTGGCTGGATCGTCAAGTGGGTCGGTCAGCAGCATGCGGAAGTACTCGCCACCTTCGCCGGTGCCCTCGACCGCGCGGCCACCGATCGCAAATGAACGGGTGGTCATCTTGCGCACGCCGATGCTGAGACCGCGCCCCTTCAGGAATTGCATCCAGCGCACCGAGCCGATCGCCCAAGGCTCGCCGGGTTCGCTGCGGTAGCCGATGATCTCACCGACGCGGATCTTCTCCTGCGGCGTGTCGCCGAGCGACAGCGAGATTCCACCCTCGCTGATGTCGAACTGCTGCCAGGTGGTGGTGAAGAATTTCTGCCTGAACTGTTCGTCGAAACTCTTGGTGCGATCGACGGTGTCCTGGCGCGTTTCGTAGACCGAGTCCCACATATCCGCCCCACCGAGATCGGCGCCACCGAACACCGAGCTGCGCGTGCCGAGCTGCGCTCCGGTGTTGGTTGCCCACTGTGTCTGGTTCTCGTTCATCAGTCCCAGGGACATGCCGCCGTCAGTGCTGACATCGCCAGCCACCTTGAGCTCGATCTTCTCCGGCGCGAATTGGCCCTCGCCACTGATGAAGTGATGCGCGCAGCCGAGGCCGACCATGACCTCCACCGGTTCGAAGACGTTTGTCCGCTCCGAGGTGCGCTCGCGGCGCGCCTCCCATGCATGCTTCAGGCGCAGCAGCATGTCGCGGCGCATGCGCTCGATCAGCGCCAGCCCCTTCTTCTGGACCTTGCGTTTCTGCTCGAGGGTCTCGATTGGCGCGCTGACCAGCGCGCTGGCTGCCGAGACGTCGATGCTGACCCCGTTGAGCGGCTTGGCCGGCTTGTTGGCTGGCGCGTACATCGGCGGCTGGTCCTGGTCGGGATCGATGTAGAGCACGCCGGCGACCTGCTGGCCGCTCGGGATCGGGGTCAGCTTGCAGCCGTCGATCCAGTGGTCGATCTCGTTGAACAGGGTGTAGATCTCACCCTGCATCAGGTGGTACGGATTGGCCAGGTAGAGCAGGATCATCTGTCGGTAGACGTGGTCGATGCTCTCCTTCTCGCTGCTGCCCTCCACGCCGCTCGGGGCCGGCGTCAGGTGGATCTTGGCCTGGCTTGCGAAGCGGTAGATACGGTGCACTTCACCCCAGATGTGCTCAGGTTCGGGGGAGTAGGCGACATAGGACTCGAGCAGCTCGTGGGTCAGCGCCTCGATGACGCGGTGTGCGGTGACGATCATCGCCTGCGGTACGCGCGAGGGGTCGCCCTGTGACAGGAGGTCGACCAGGATGCGCTTGTAGGCGTGCGCGATCTCCTCGAGCAGGCTGCCGTGCAGTGCGGCGAGCTGACGATTGCGCTCACTCGGCTGGAAGGCGGTCTTCTCGCGCTGCTTCTTCATCGCCTTGTCGATGCCGAGCGCCTTGGTGCGCATCTGCTCCATGATCCGGTAGCGCACCTGGGTGTCGATCGGGCTGCGGTTCATGCGCACCAGCGCGTCACGCATGCTGGTGGCAGCTTCCTCGACGTTGGCCAGTGGCAGGGCCTCGATCCAGGCCGAGATCTTGGCCGGGTCGGTCTGCAGCGCCGCAGCATCCGCGGGGATGGTCGGCACCGTGAGACGGAGTACGGAGATGGTTTCGATCATGACCTGGGACGCTTCCTTCATCCAGCGAACTGGGGTTGGCCGGCGCGGGCGCCGGGAGTCCATGGTTATCTTTAGTTAACGGACCCTCAAGGAATAATAGACAAACCGGCGCAGACATTGAAGAAAACGGCTCGCATTCGGTCGCCGGAGGTCTTTTATGCTGACCGATGTCATATCACTTTAGCAGGCCGGGCTGCGCGGTCAGCCAGGCCTCCGCCTGCTCACGATCACCGCTGTCGAGTCCGGCGGCCACGGTGTCGCGCTTGCGCTCGGCCAGTTTCTGCCGCGGCACGTTGCCGGCGCGAGAGAAGTTGTGGGCCGCGGCGCTGAACCACTTGAAGGCCTCGATCGCGTCGGCCTCGATGCCGAGACCCTTGTAGCGCAGCTGCCCAAGTTCGTACTGCGCGAGCGGGTCACCGCCCATGGCGGCGCGTTCGAACCAGCCGGCCGCGGTGGCCGGATCGTTCGCGACGGCCTCGCCGCGCAGGTGCATGCGGCCCAGGCGCGCCTGCGCCGCGGGCAGTCCACCCTCCGCGGCTTCGCGGACCAGGTTGGCCCCGCCCTCGGGGTCGGCGGGCGTGCCGATGCCGTCGATCTTGAGCAGCCCGAGCAGGTAGCGTCCGGTGGCGTCGCCCTTGTTGGCCAGCGCTCCACAGCGCTCGGCGGCGGCCGTGCTGACGCCTGTCTCCCGGGTCTTGCGGGCCTGTTCGTAGAGCTCCGGGCACTCTGCGGCGGCGACCCCACGCCCGAACGCGAGCATGATCACGGTAGTCAGGAACGGCAGGTATCTGGATGCCATCAAGGCCTCCTTGGCCCTATATGACGATGCTGTCGCAGTCCATCGAGTCTAGCAGGCGCCTCGTGGGTAGCACCCCTTGACGTCATCAGGAGGCTTTGACTGGATTGCTTACTGAAACCGCACTGTGGTCATGCGCATCGGCCTGAGCTGGCCGTGCGGCTCGGCCCACCTCAAACATGGCCAGGGCGCGACCTCGCGTGCCTTTGCCGCGGTGCGGCCCGTCGAGGCGACGGCACACCGCTGGGTCGAAGGCGAGTCGATGGCGATTCCGTTCGGTCCGACGCCGGTTTCGGTGGTCGATGAGTGTCGGCTGGTGACACATGTGAACCGTGTCGGGACGCTGGGGGAGATCCCGGGTGCCAGGCCGCGGTCAGCGACGGCTAACGGGTGGTGATGGAGGTGGATGCAGGCCGAGAGGGAGCGATCAGTCGCAATCCTCATCCTCGATCTCCTGCTGCTCGGCGATCTTGGCGGCGCGCTCGAAGAGTTCCATGGCGCGGCTCTCGTCACGCGGGACCCCGAGTCCACTGAGGTACATGTTGGCCAGCGTCACCGTCGCCTCGTGATGCCCGGCCTGCGAGGCCTGCTCGAACCAGGTCGCAGCCTGCTGCTGGTCGACCGGCATGCCCTGGCCCAGGGAGTGCAGCGAGCCGAGCTTGAATTGGGCGACGGGATTGCCCTGCGCGGCGAGGGATTCGAGGAGTGGCATGGCCCGGGAGTAATCTCCACGCGCGAGCGCGGCCTCGACCTCGGCCATGGTCGCGGCACCCGATGCGGGCAGCGCGAGCAGGGCGAGAAGCAGCAAAAGCACCGCGTGGACGGTGTGGGATCGGTTCGCCAGCATGCGCCGATTGTCGCACAATCAGGAACGCCCTGGTGCGCGCGTGCAGGCACCCATCAGGATCAGGCATCCGGGCTAGAATGACGCGATGGACACGCAGCAACGGGTGCTCGCCTGCCTCGCCGACGGCCAGTTCCACTCGGGCGAAGCGCTCGCTGGGCGTCTCGGGCTGAGCCGCGCGGCGATCTGGAAGGCGACGCGCGCGCTCGCTGCGGCCGGCGTGGAGATCCATGCCGTGCGCGGCCGTGGCTACCGCCTCGCCGGTTCCCTTGAACCGCTCGACGAGGCATCCATTCGTGTCGAGCTGGGACCGCATAGCATGGCGCTGCTCGATCGCCTCGAGATCCTGACCGAAACCGACTCGACCAACGCTCACCTGATGGCTCGTGCACTCGATGGCAGCCGACCCGGCTGGGTCTGCCTCGCCGAGAGCCAGCGGGGTGGACGCGGTCGCCAGGGGCGGCGCTGGCACTCGCCGCCGGGACGTAACATCTACCTCTCCGTGCTGTGGCGTTACGCTGCGGGACCCGAGGCGTTGGCGGGATTGAGCCTCGCGGTCGGGGTGGTGGCCGCGACGGTGTTGCGCGAGGCGGGGCTCGCGGAGGTCGGCCTGAAGTGGCCCAACGACCTGTTGTGCCGAGGGCGCAAGCTGGGCGGTGTGCTGCTGGAGAGTTCCGGCGAGAGCGGCGGCAGCTGCTTCGTGGTGGTCGGTATCGGGCTTAACGTCGCGATGCCGCGCGTGGGGGCCGACGCGATAGATCAGCCGTGGTGCGATCTCGCCGGGGAACTCGGCACGGCGACCCCGTCCCGCAACCGGTTGGCTGGTCGCCTGCTCGACCGCCTGCTGCCGCTGCTGGCCGATTACCCGGGTCTGGGCCTGGAGCCGTGGCTGGAGCAATGGCACGCCCTCGACGTGCTGGCCGGGAACCAGGTCAGGCTGCTGCTGGGCCAGCGCGAGGTGCTGGGTCGCCATTGCGGAGTGGACCGCGACGGCGCCTTGTTGATCGAACATGGCGGCAGTGTGCAGCGCTACCATGCCGGCGAAGTGAGCCTGCGGGAGGCCGGATGATCCTGTTGCTCGATGCCGGCAATACGCGCCTGAAATGGGGGGTCACGGCTCGTGGCCAGCTCGAGCCCGGGGCCCCGTTCGGCTATGACGGCGCCGGTCTCGAGGCGAACCTGGAAGCCGCCCTGGGAGGCGTCGGCGATCCCTTGCGCATCCTGCTATGCAGCGTCGCGGACGCGGCGACCAGTCGCCGCATGATCCGTTGGCTGCGCAACCGCTGGCCGGCGCCACTGGCAACCGTGGTCCCAGGGCGGCGTGGTTGCGGTGTGCGCAACGCCTACCCTGAGCCTGAGCTTCTGGGCGCCGACCGCTGGGCGGCGCTGGTCGGCGCCCGGATGGCCTATCCGGGGCAGGCCGTGTGCGTGGTCGATGCCGGCACTGCGGTCACGGTCGACGGGCTCGACGCCGACGGAACGCACCTCGGTGGATTGATCGTGCCTGGCCTGACGCTGGCGCGCACCAGCCTCGACCGGCGCACCGGCAGGATCGGCTCTTCAGAGAGCGGCCAGGACGACGCGCGACTCGAGCTGGCGAACAGCACGCGAGAGGCGGTTCGCAACGGCGCCCACTACCAGCTCGTTGCACTGCTCGACAGGGTCATCCAGGACCTGCAATCGCGGGCTGGCAGGGAGGTGGCCGGCGTGCTGACCGGCGGTGATGCCGGGCGCCTGCTGCCGCTGCTCGGGCAGACCTGTGCACACCGACCGCACCTGGTGCTCGAGGGGCTCGCCGAGATGGCGCGCCGCGGATGCAATCAGCAGGCCGTCGCCGCGTAGGGCATCGATCCGGACCGGGAGGGTCCGCACGGGGAATCCATGAAAATTCTGCTCGGCGTGCTGTTGCTGCTGAACCTGGCGCTCTACCTCGTGCTCGGGCCGTACGACGTGCCCGCGAAGTTGTTGCCGGGAGGGCTGGACGAGCATGCCGGATCCGGCTTGACGCTCGTCACCGAGGCCGATCCGGCCCAGCTCGAGGTGGCGCGAAACTTGACTCCTGCGACCGGCACCAAGGGCTCTTCGGAGGGTGGGCCCACCGGCGTGATCACCGAGCTGCCAGGACCGGGCCCGGCGATGTCCACGCCGCGCGGTCGCGTGGCGATCTGCTACAGCCTCGGGACGTTGCGGGACCGGCTGCTGGTCGACCGGGTGCTCGGCGAACTCGGGGCCGATGGCATCGAGGCCAAGGTGCGCACCGAGGAGCGGCGTGGGGACCTCTCTGGTTACTGGGTGCTGTTGCCGGCCCGGCCGAGCCTCGAGGCGGCGCAGGCGCAGATCGACGAGCTGCAACAGCGTGGCATCGACAGTTTCGTGGTCGGCACCGGCGAATACCGCAACGCCGTCAGCCTCGGTTTCTTCCACGGCCGCCGTGCCGCCGAGGAACTCGAGGCGCGCATTCGGGCCCAGGGCTACAACCCGCGGCTGGTGCTGCGCTACCAGCAGGAGAGCCAGTACTGGCTGGATCTCGACGAGACCGCCTCCGAGCGCTTCGGCGACGACACCTGGGCGCGTCTCGGCGAGAGCTACCCGATGCTCGGCCGCTACCTGCGCGACTGCGGATGATGGTCCCGGGGCCGAGGGTTGTTAGAATCGCCATCGTGCTGGCGTAGCTCAGTTGGTAGAGCGGCTGCCTTGTAAGCAGTAGGTCGCAGGTTCGACTCCTGTCGCCAGCTCCACTCAACCGACTCCCTTCCCGGGATTGCGGCGTCGTGCCCCCGCAGCTTGTGTGGCATGCAACGTGAACCCCGTGGCGTCGAACGCGATTCCAACTGCTAGAGTTGCCTACGGTACGGTCTCGACCTCCCACCCCGGTTGATGAGCCGGCCGTTGGCCCGTCCAAGGATGCATGCATGATGAAGCAGCGATCGATACCGGCAGTGACCCTGGCCAGCCTGCTGGGGCTCGCGGCGTGTTCCGCGGAGGAGCCGCCGTCACCACCACCGGCGGTTCGTCCGGTCAAGACGCTGCTGATCGATGCCCCCGATGTGGGTGGCACGCGCACCTTCCCAGGACGCATCGCGGCGGCGCGCCGTGCCGAACTGGCGTTCCGCGTCCCCGGCAAGCTGCAGGAGATCCCGGTGGTCGAAGGCCAGGAGGTCAAGCAGGGCGACCTGGTGGCCGGTCTCGACCCGACCGACTACCAGATCACCTTCAACGATCGAAAGGCGACCTTCGAACGTTCCAGGGCCGATTACGAGCGCGGCCAGAAGCTGGTCGAACAGGGCACCATTTCGCGGCGCGACTTCGATGCGTTGACGGCGAACTTCAAGAGCAGCGAAGCGGCCCTGCAGCAGGCGCAGCAGGACCTCATCTATACCAAGCTGATCGCCCCGTTCGACGGCATCATCGTTCGCCGCCTGATCGACAACTTCGAGGAGATTCCAGCCAGGGAACCGGTGCTGGTGATCAACGACATCTCCTCGCTCGAGGTGAAGATCGACATCCCAGAGGGGCTGATGCAGCGGCTGCGGCGGCGTGAACAGGGCGACCCGGGTCAGCCGGAGGCGAGGGTCTTCGCGATCTTCGACGCCGCCCCGGGGCAGCAGTACCCACTCGAGTTCAAGGAGGTCGCGGCGCGGGCCGACCCGCAGACCCAGACCTTCGAGGTGACGCTGACGATGCCTCCCCCCGAGGGGCTCAACGTGTTGTCGGGCATGACGACGTCGGTCATCGTCGATTCGCCGAAACTGCGCTCCGGTCGGCAATCCTTCGTGATCCCCTCGGGTGCGGTCATTGGTGATGCGAAGCTCGACCCGAGCATCTGGGTCTTCGATCCGCAATCATCGAGCTCACGGGTGGCGCCATCGAAGTGCTCGAGGGTCTCGAGGCCGGTGATCGTGTCATCGTCGCCGGTGCGGCATTCCTTGCCGAGGGCATGAGGGTTCGCCTGCTGCCCGACACCGAACAGCCCGAGAACAACCTGCGGTGAGCGGAGCCGCGCGATGAACGTCGGCGAGTACTCGGTCAACAACAGGGTCGTCTCGTGGCTGCTGGTGATCATCCTGGTGGGTGGCGGCATCTACGGCTTCGAGAGCATGGGCAAGCTCGAGGACCCGGCGTTCACGATCAAGAACGCCAAGGTGATCACGCTCTACCCCGGGGCCACGGCCGAGCAGGTCCAGGAGGAGGTCACCTACCATATCGAGGAGGCGATCCAGCTGATGGGCCAGGTCGATGAGATCGACATGACGATCTCGCGCCCGGGCATGTCCGACATCAAGATCCAGTTCAAGAACACCTACCGTGCCAAGGACTTCCCCGACATCTACGACGAGCTGAGGCGCAAGCTCAAGGACATGGAGCACAAGCTCCCGCCCGGTGCGCTGCCACCGCAGGTGATCGATGATTTTGGCGACGTCTACGGCATCTACCTTGCGCTGACCGGTGACGGTTACACCTACCGTGACCTGAAAGACGTCGCCGACGAGCTGAAGAAGCAGCTGGTGCTGGTCGATGGTGTGCGCAAGGTCACCATCGGCGGCACGCAGAACGAGGTCGCCTACCTCGAGGTCTCGCGGGCGACCGCGGGCGAGCTGGGCATTTCCCTGGAGCAGGTCGCGAGCGTGCTCGAAAAGCAGAACGTGGTCGTCGACGCCGGTCGGGTGCGGGTCGGCGACGAGTACCTGCGCATCGAGCCGACCGGTGAGCACACCTCGGTCAAGGAGATGGGTGAACTGCTGATCGCTTCCGATCAGCAGCGCCTGATCTACCTGAAGGACATCGCGACCATCACGCGCGCCTACAAGGAAGTGCCGAACAAGCTGATCTACCTCGATGGCCAGCCCGCGTTGACGCTCGGCATCTCGATGCTCGAAGGGGTCAACGTCGTCGCCGTCGGCGAACGGATCGATCAACGTTTCTCAGGGTTGGTCGAAAGCATCCCGGTCGGCATGCAGCTGAAGCCGATCTACAACCAGCCAAAGGAGGTCGATAACTCGGTGCGCGGCTTCCTGGTAAGTCTAGGCCAGGCCCTCGGCATCGTCGTCGTCGTGCTGCTGTTCTTCATGGGCCTCAGGGTCGGCCTGATCATCGCCGCGGTGCTGCTGATCACCGTCTCCGGAACGCTGTGGATCATGGAGATGCAGGGCATCGAGCTGCAGCGCATATCGCTCGGCGCACTGGTCATCGCGCTCGGCATGCTGGTCGACAACGCCATCGTCGTCGCCGAGGGGATGCTGGTGCGCATCCAGTCCGGCATGAAAGCGCTGCAGGCCGCCGGCGAGGTGGTCGGCAAGAGCATGTGGGCACTGCTGGGTGGCACAGTCATCGGCATTCTCGCGTTCTCGGCGATCGGCCTGTCGCCGGACAGCACCGGTGAGTTCATCGGCTCGCTGTTCTACGTCATCCTGATCTCGCTGTCGCTCAGCTGGATCACCGCGATCAGCACCACGCCGCTGCTCTGCGCGCTGCTGCTCAAGCCGGCCGAGGTCAGCGGCGAGGAGCGGGATCCCTACGACGCGGTGATGTTCCGCGCCTACCGCAAGCTGGTATCGCTCGCGGTCCGCCGGCGATGGACCACCGTGGGTGTGGCCATAGGACTGTTCGCCGCGGCGATCGTCGGATTCGGCTCGGTCAAGCAGGCATTCTTCCCCAGCGCCAACACACCGCTGTTCTTCGTCGACATCTGGCTGCCCGAGGGCAGCGACATCCGGGCCACGCGCGATGCGGCTCTGGAGGTCGATGCCTTCATGCGCGAACAGCAGGGGGTGGTGCAGAGCCTGGCCGTGGTTGGTGGAGGCGACCAGCGTTTCACGTTGGTCTACGAGCCCAAGGAGCTGAGCACCGCCTACGCGCAGCTCATCATCCGTGCCGAGTCGGTCGAGCAGATCCCTGAGCTGCGGCAGAAGGTCGAGGCGTTCATGGCGGACATGCCCGACAACGACCCGCTGACCAAGACGCTGCGCATCGGACCCGGACGCGACTCCAAGATCGAGGCGCGTTTTCACGGCTCCGATCCGGCCGTGCTGCGCCGGCTCTCCGAGGAGGCCAAGGCGATCATGCGTGCCGATTCGGAGGCACGCGACGTGCGTGACGACTGGCGCCAGCCGGTCAAGCTGGTGCAGCCGGTCTTCAACGAGCAGGTCGGTCGCCAGCTGGGCATCACCCGCGCGGATGTCGCGCTGGCGCTGAAGGGGGCATTCGAGGGCCA
>JAACFL010000093.1 GCA_009937385.1 Gammaproteobacteria bacterium
CAGGAGTACAAGGTGCCGGCGACGATCGACGACCCGGCGATCCTCGACGAGATCGGCGAATCGTTGACCGGGCTCGGCTACCCGAAGGCGTAGGTCGCACGCTACGCGGGGCCCATCCCCAGGATGGGCCCCTTTTTCGTTGCGATGGGCGTTCGTTCCCCATCGATTGTCGACAACTATCCATGATAATTGTTGACAATCGCCCTTTATATGCGATTATTACGTTCCTATATTCGACTATTGTCGACAATTTGACGGAGCGTGCCGATGGCCGCCACCCCCGAAGAGACTCACGTCACCATCGCCGACCGCATCTTCGCGCGCATCCAGCGCGAGATCGTCGAGGGCACGCTGAAGCCGGGCAGCAAGATCAGCGAACCGGAGCTCGCTCGCGCCTACGGCATCAGCCGCGGTCCGCTGCGCGAGGCGATCGGTCGTCTCGAGGCGTGCAGCCTGGTGGTGCGCAAGCCGAACGTCGGTGCGCGTGTGGTCTCGCTGTCGGCCGAGCAGCTGCTCGAGATCTACCACGTGCGCGAGGCGCTCGAGGGGATGGCCGCGCGGCTCGCCGCGACCGCGATGAGCGACGCCGAGATCGCCGACCTCGCCGCGCTGCTCAGCGCCCACCGCCAGCAGGTCGAGAGCGACCCCAGCCACGGCTATTTCCAGAAGGAGGGCGACCTGGACTTCCACTACCGGATCGTCCAGGGCAGCAAGAACAGCCGCCTGATCGAGCTGTTGTGCAACGACCTCTACCACCTCGTGCGCCTCTACCGCCACCAGTTCGGCGTGATCTCGCGGGCACAGCGTGCGCTGGTCGAGCACGAGCACATCGTCGCCGCGATCTCCGACCGCGACGGCGAGATGGCCGAGCTGCTGATGCGCCACCACATCCGCGCGACCCGTGCCAACGCCATGCGCCGCATCGCCGAACGCGAGGCCGTGGCCGGCTGAACCGCCCCGGAGCAGCACGGGCCTCGGCTAACATGCCGGCAGGCACCTCGCGCAGGGAGATCCACGCCATGAGTCCAGCCATCCCGGACCGCACGCTCAAGAAGTCCGTCGCGCTCTCGGGTCAGCCCGCCGGCAGCACCGCGATCTGCACCGTGGGCGTGACCGGCAACGACCTCCACTACCGCGGCTACGACATCCTCGATATCGCCCAGACCTGCGAGTTCGAGGAGATCGCGTTCCTGCTGATCCACGGCCACCTGCCGATCGCCGCCGAGCTGACCCACTACCAGGCCAAGCTGCGGTCGCTGCGCGGACTGCCCGAAGCGGTGAAGAAGGCGCTGGAGGTGATCCCGCCGTCGGCCCATCCGATGGACGTACTGCGCACCGGGGTCTCGGTGCTCGGCACCTGCCTGCCCGAGAAGGACGAGCACACCACCGCCGGCGCGCGCGACATCGCCGACAAGCTGCTGGCCAGCATCAGCTCGATGCTGCTCTACTGGTACCACTTCGCGGTCAACGGCCGGCGCATCGACGTGATGACCGACGACGACTCGGTCGGCGGCCACTTCCTGCACCTGCTGCACGGGGAGCGTCCCGGCGAACTGTGGGTGCGCGCCATGCACACCTCGCTGGTGCTCTACGCCGAGCACGAGTTCAACGCCTCGACCTTCACCGGCCGGGTGATCGCCGGTACCGGTGCGGACATGTACTCGTGCATCACCGGGGCGATCGGCGCGCTGCGCGGACCACGCCACGGCGGTGCCAACGAGGTCGCCTTTGACATCCAGACACGCTACGCGGATCCGGACGAGGCCGAGGCCGATATCCGACGCCGGGTCGCCACCGGCGAGGTGATCATCGGTTTCGGTCACCCGGTCTACACCGTCGCCGATCCGCGCAACCAGGTGATCAAGGAGGTCGCGCGGCGGCTGTCGGAGGATGCCGGCAACCTGAAGCTGTTCGCGATCGCCGAACGCCTCGAGGCGGTGATGCTCGAGACCAAGAACCTGTTCCCGAACCTCGACTGGTTCTCGGCGATCTCCTACCACACCATGCGCATCCCGACCGCGATGTTCACGCCGCTGTTCGTGCTCTCGCGTGTGACCGGCTGGGCCGCCCACGTCATCGAGCAGCGTATCGATCGCAAGATCATCCGCCCCAGCGCCGAGTACGTCGGACCCGACAACCGCCCGTTCGTGCCGCTGCACGAGCGCAGCTGAACGGAATGCCGGCATGAGCCACGAGGCCGCCTTGAACCGCTCCGAGGCGACGACCCCGGGCCACGTCGCCGAGTCGGCGCGACGCCAGCCACCCGACGCGGAGCTGGTTGCGATCGCCGACTACGTCGCCGACCATGTCATCGACAGCCCTGAGGCCTACGTCACGGCGCGTCACGACCTGATGGACACCCTGGCCTGCGCCTTCCTCGCGCTGGACTACCCTGCCTGCACACGCCACCTCGGGCCGCTGGTCCCGGGCACCGTGGTGCCGCACGGCGCGCGGGTGCCTGGGACGTCGTTCGCCCTCGACCCGGTCAAGGCGGCGTTCGACTTCGGCGCCATGCTGCGCTGGCTCGATTTCAACGACACCTGGCTGGCCGCGGAATGGGGCCACCCGTCGGACAACCTCGGCGGCATCCTGATGCTCGCCGACCACCTCTCCAGGAAGGCCGTCGACGAGGGTCGCGAGCCGTTCTCGATGCACGATGTGCTGACCTGGATGATCAAGGCGCACGAGATCCAGGGCGTGCTGGCCCTCGAGAACGGCTTCAACCGCGTTGGCCTCGACCACGTCGTGCTGGTCAAGGTGGCCACCGCCGCGGTCGCCGCGCAGATGCTCGGCCTGTCGAAGGCGGGCATCGTCGACGCGCTCTCGCACGCCTGGGTCGACGGCCAGAGCCTGCGCACCTACCGTCATGCACCCAACGCCGGCTCGCGCAAGAGCTGGGCCGCCGGCGACGCGACCAGCCGCGGCGTGCGCCTCGCGCTGCTGGTGGCGGCCGGCGAGATGGGCATCCCGACCGTGCTCAGCGCGCCGCGCTGGGGTTTCTACGACGTGCTGTTCGACGGCGAGCCGTTCCACTTCCAGCGCCCGTACGGCAGCTACGTCATGGAGAACGTGCTGTTCAAGATCAGCTACCCGGCGGAGTTCCACGCCCAGACCGCGGTGGAGGCGGCCGTGATGCTGCACCCCGAGGTCGGCGACCGGATCGAGCAGGTCGATCGCATCGTGCTCGAGACCCAGGAGCCGGGCGTGCGCATCATCTCCAAGGACGGGCCGCTGGCCAACCCGGCCGACCGCGACCACTGCCTGCAGTACATGGTGGCCGTCGCATTGCTGCACGGCGAGCTGACCGCGGCGAGCTACGAGGACGACTTCGCGCTGGACCCGCGCATCGACGCGCTGCGTGGGAAGATGCAGGTGCGCGAGGAGCCTGCCTTCACCGCCGACTACTACGCTCCGGACAAGCGCGCGATCGGCAACGCCGTGCAGGTCTTCTTCAACGACGGCAGCAGGACCGAGCGGGTCGCCATCGACTACCCGGTCGGACACCGCCGCCGGCGCGCCGAGGGCGTGCCGCTGCTCGAGCAGAAGTTCATCGACGCGCTGGCCGGCTGCTTCCCGCAACAACGCGTGGAGGCGGTCACGTCGCTGTGCGGCGATGCACGGCGTCTCGAGACGACGTCGGTGCACGCCTTCTGCGACCTGCTGGCCACCTGACCGCTCCGACCGAATCCCATGGCCTGCCGCTGACGCGTGGCTGGACTCAGCCGGCCGGCACGCCCTCGTCGCGGTACTTGCGGTAGTAGTCCAGCACCTTGCGCACGTAGCGCTGCGTCTCCGGGTAAGGGGGCACCTTGCGACCGTGACGGATCACCGCGTTCTCGCCGGCGTTGTAGGCGGCGAGCGCGAGGCGCAGGTCGTTGCCGAACAGGTCGATCAGCACCCTGAGGTAGCGCGTCCCACCGGTCACGTTGTCTCGCGGGTTGTTGCGGTTGGTGACGCCGAAGCGTCGCGCGGTGGCGGGCATCAACTGCATCAGGCCGACGGCGCCGGCACTCGAAAGCGCGTCGGGGTCGTAGGCGGACTCTGCGGTGACCACGGCATGCACCAGGGCGTCAGGCAGGCTCTGCTCGCGTGCGACCTCGGCGAGAAGTGGCGCGAAGCGCCTCTGGTTGGCTCGGAACTGGCGCGCATCGAACGACGGTTCGCGCCAGCCCTTCCAGGTCTGCACGAGCTTGCGGTAACCGGAGTGCTCGGGCTTGTCGGTGAAGTAGACCCGGCCCTGCTTGTCGATGTAGCGGTAGACCGCGGCGGTGGTGGTCGCTGGTGCGAGCAGCAGCACGCCGAGCAGACACGCCGCCATCGCGGTGCAGATCGCACCCTCACTGCACTGGAAGCGAAAACCGGTCACCTGGTTTCACCACACCGAAGCGATCGCCTGCGGCTAAGTTAACGGGCTTCGCGGTCGCTGACCAGCGGCGGATGGGCGGCGTGTGCGCCTGCGCGTCGCTTGACACCCCCCGCGCACGTGGCGGATCGTGTAGCGCACTCGCCACCCGGCCGGAACCGCGCTGCGTGCACGTCCGGCACAAATCCCCGAGGAGCGCGCAGCGCACGTTCATGGCACGACTCTCCCTTCTGCATCGTTTCTCGCTGCTGTCGATGTTCGCGGTGATCGTGGTCAACGTGGTCTTCTCGTGGACCATCAGCCATGCGCTCTACCGGCACGCTCTGGACAACGCCAAGGAGCTGACCGCGAATATCGTCCTTTCCGAGTCGCGCGCCGAGTTCACGCGCGCCGAGCTGGCCGTGCCGAAGCTCGACGACTACGAAGCGTTCAGCCGCAAGATCGACCACCTGACCTTCGGTCCGCACGTGGTGCGGGTCAAGATCTGGGATCGCGAGGGTCGCGTGATCTGGTCCGACGACCGCCGCCTGGTCGGCCAGTCCTTCACCGACAACCACGAGCTCGAGGAGGCGCTCGCGGGGGAGATTCCGTCCGAGTTCAGCACCCTCGACAAGGCCGAGCAGGCCTTCGACCGGCCGTTCAAGCGCCTGCTCGAGATCTACGTGCCGATCTATTTCGGCGAGGACGAGGAGCCCTCCAACGTCTTCGAGGTCTACCAGAACCTCGATCCTCTCGAGGAGGACGTCGCCGGGCAGCGCGCCTTCGTCTGGCTGGTCTCCAGCGGGGGCTTCGCGTTCCTCTACCTGGTGGTGTTCGGCATCGTGCGCCGCGCGTCTCAACAGCTCGACCTGCAGATGGAGCAGATCGTCGCCTCCGAGGCCAAGCTGCGCGACTACGCCGGGGACCTCGAGGCCAAGGTCGCCGAGCGCACCCAGGATCTCGAGGCGGCGAGGCTGGTCGCGGAGGGGGCGAACCAGGCCAAGTCCGATTTCCTGGCCAACATGTCGCACGAGCTGCGCACGCCCTTGAACTCGATCATCGGCTTCTCGCAGGCGCTCGGCCAGGGCCTCGCCGGTCCGGTGTCGAAGGAGCAGAAGGAGTACCTCGACGACATCCTCGAGAGTGGACGTCACCTGCTCGGCATCATCAACGAGATCCTCGACCTGGCGAAAATCGAGGCCGGCAAGGTGCAGCTGGAGTACGCCAGCTTCGCGGTCGCGGAGCTGTTCGACAAGAGCCTGTTCCTGTTCCGCGAGAAGGCGGACACGCATGGCATGCAGTTGGAACTCGATATCGCGCCCGAGCTGGGCGAGGTGTGCGCCGACTACCAGCGACTCAGGCAGGTGCTGATCAACCTGCTCGGCAACGCCTTCAAGTTCACCGCCGACGGCGGCACGATCGCACTGCGCGCGCACCCCGTCGACGAATTCGGTGATGTGGGTGGGCTCCAGGTCAGCGTCACGGACAGCGGCATCGGCATCAAGCCGCAGGATCTCGAGCGGCTGTTCCAGCCGTTCGAGCAGCTCGAGCCGTCGCTGACCAAGAAATACGAGGGAACCGGTCTCGGACTGGCGCTGTCGAGGAACATCGTCGAACAGCACGGCGGCCGGATCTGGGCCGAGAGCGAGCCCGGCCAGGGCAGCACGTTCCACTTCGTGATCCCGTTGCGCGGTGGCGAGGAGGGGTGAGCGTGGCGCACGAACCGAGTGTCCTGATCGTCGAGGACAACGAGCGCAACCGCAAGCTCTTCAGGCTCGTGGTGGAGAGCATGGGTTGCAGGACCCGGCTCACGAACGACGGTGAGGAGGCGCTGCAGGCGATCGAAGCGGCGCTGCCGGACCTGATCCTGACCGACATCCAGATGCCGAACATGGACGGCATGAAGCTGATCGGGTTGCTGAAGGCCGAGGAGCGCACGCGGTCGATCCCCGTCATCGCGGTGACCTCGTTCGCGATGGCGGGTGATCGCGAGCGGCTGCTCGAGGTGGGTTTCGTCGACTACCTCAGCAAGCCGATCGACACCGAGGCGATGCAGCAGGCCATCACCAGACACCTGGGGATCGATCGTGGCAGCGACGACTGAGCAGCGCGTCCTGATCGTCGACGACGAGGAGCGCAACATCCGGCTCCTGACGCTGATCCTGGCCGACCAGGGCTACGCGCTCGAGTCGGCGAAGGAGGGGCAGGAGGCGCTGGACAAGGTCGCCGAGTTCCGCCCCGACCTGGTGCTGCTCGACATCATGATGCCGGGCATGGACGGTTTCGAGGTGTGCCGCCGCCTGCGCCTCGATCACCGGGCCGGCGAGGTGCCGGTGATCATGGTCACCGCGCTCGAGGACCAGGAATCGCGCGTGCGTGGCCTCGAGGTCGGTGCCAACGACTTCCTGACCAAGCCGGTCGATCGCACCGAGCTCACGGTGCGGGTGAGAAACCTGCTCGAGGTCAAGGCGTTCCACGACTTCCTCGCGAACCACAACGAGATCCTGGCCGAACAGGTGGCGGCCAAGACGCAGGCGCTACGCGAGGCCTACGTCGACACCGTCTACCGGTTGACGCTTGCCGCCGAGTACAAGGACCAGGACACCGCCGCGCACATCCGCCGCATCAGCCTCTACTCGCGGCTGATGGCCGAACGGCTCGGGCTCGATTACGAACAGGTCGAGCTGATCTTCTACGCCAGCCCGATGCATGACATCGGCAAGATCGGCATTCCCGACCGCATCCTGCTCAAGCCCGGTCCGCTTGACGCCGATGAGATCGCGATCATGAAGACCCACCCGGAGATCGGATCCGGGATCCTGCGCGGCGGCACCTCGCCGGTGTTGGTCACCGCCGAGCGCATCGCCCTGCATCACCACGAGCGCTGGGACGGGGGCGGCTACCCGGCCGGTATCTCCGGCGAGGCGATTTCGATCGAGGGCCGGATCCTCAACCTCGTCGATCAGTACGACGCGCTGCGCAGCCTGCGCTGCTACAAGCCGCCGTTCGACCATGCGAAGACCATGCGCATCCTGACCGAGGGTGACGGGCGCACCGAGCCGGGGCACTTCGATCCCGAACTGCTGGAGCTGTTCATCGACCAGCAGCACGCCTTCGAGCGCATCTTCGAAGAGAATCTGGATTAGCGCCCGCTGGGTCGCGGGACCGTGGGCCGTGTTACAGCGGCGAGTAGTTGAATTTCTGCCCGCCGATGACGGCCTCGAACATCAGCCCCCCCTTGGCGACCGTGAACACCGCCATCCCCTTGCGGTAGCCACCGGAGACGGTGGTGGCGTTGTAGCTGCCGCCGCTCGCACCGGCCGCGGTGCCGCCACCGGTGGTGGCCTCCGCGGAGACGCCCGCGGTGATCGCGACCGCGGTGGCCTGTGCGCCGAACTCGAAGTTGCCCGAGGTGAATTCGCGGAACGCGCGCGCATCCTCGAAGAAGATGATCTGGCTGTAGGCCTGACCGCCGAGCTGCCAGCCGATCGTCACCTGGCCCATGTTGGTGTTGCCGACGTGGCGCCCGCCGGTGTAGACGCGGCCCTCGCCGTAGGCTCCCCCGATGCCGATGCCACCCTTGCCGATGGTCGGGAACAGCGCGTAGCCGTAGGCGTTACCGAAGTAGGCCGCGCTCTCGCCGGCATTGCGGAAGATTTTGTGCGCGTCATCGTAGCTGTCCGCAGAGGCGGTGGCCGGGAGCAGCACGGCGAGGGTGAGCAGCATCAATCGGGACAGGAGCTGTTTCATGACGTCTCGAATCTCTTGCGGTGGTGCGTGACGAGGCGGGGGGTGTCGATGCGTCATCCTACATCCAACGCCGGCATGCATGCCCATAAAGGGCGCACGGCGTTGGCGCAGGTCAAGAACCGGCCGCAGCGCCAACTCACGGGAGGGCGTCAAACCCGTATAGTTGATGGATGCGCAATGGCGTTTCCGGGGGCTGGCCGCAACGATGAGTACCGCCGAGAGTGTCGTCGTCCTCGACTTCGAGACCACCGGCCTGTCGCCAGGACAGGGTGACCGGGCGATCGAGATCGGTGCCGTGCGCGTGGTCGAGGGCAGGGTCGTCGCGCGTTTCCAGCGGTTGATGAATCCCGGTTTCCGGGTCTCCCCGTTCATCGAGAGCTACACCGGGATCAGCAATG
>JAACFL010000094.1 GCA_009937385.1 Gammaproteobacteria bacterium
GATGGCCGGGCGGCATGGCCGGCTGGGCGGCCGGCTGGGCCGGGGCCTGGGGTGCGGCGGCCTGCTGGGCCGGGGCGGGCGTATCCTGCTGGGAGCAGCCGGCGAGGCCGACGAGCAGCAGCGCCGCGGTCGCGGCGGGGAGAATTCGTTTCACGTATCGGCTCCGGGGTTCGCGTTGGATGGAGAAATGATACCAGCCCGCGCTCCCTGCGGCCGGGTCGTGCTCAGAAGCGCTTGATGACCCACTGCGGCACCAGCAACTCGTCGCCAAGACGCTGGCGGCGCGACTCGAACTCGCCGTCGCCGTCACGATCGACAAGGTAGTAGGGTGGGCCGACATCCGGCTCGATGCGGATCATGTAGAGCCGGCCGTTGACGCGGTACTCATGATGGGTCGCCTCCCCCTTGCGGATGATCTTGACGTCGGCCTCGAGCACCTCGCCACTCTCAACCGGCGGCGGTGGGGGCGGGGCGTCGAGTGCCTGGCCGCCCTGCTGGGCATGCAGGGGCAGGGCGAGCACCATTCCGGCCAGCAGCAATCCGTGTCGCATCGTGTGATCCTTTCGCAGGGTTGGATTCTATCGCCCGCTCAAAGTTCGAGCAGGATCGCGCGCTCCTCCGCTGAGGGTTCGAACCCGCGATGGGCGTAGTGAGCAAAAATAGCATCGACGACCTCGCCGGGCTTGTCCAGCACCTGCACCAGGTCGAGATCGGTCGCATCGATGGTGCCTTCGGCCACCAGCGTCTCGCGGAACCAGTCGAGCAGGCCGCGCCAGAACGGCGCATGCACCAGGATGATCGGGATGCGCCGGCTCTTGCCGGTCTGCACCAGCGTCAGGATTTCGGCCAGCTCGTCGAGGGTGCCGAAGCCGCCCGGGAGCACCACGTAGGCCGAGGCGTACTTGACGAACATGACCTTGCGCGAGAAGAAGTGGCGGAACTGCAGCGAGACGTCCTGGTAGGGATTGCCGAGCTGCTCGTGGGGCAGCACGATGTTCAGGCCGATGCTCGGCGACTTGCCGGCGAACGCCCCCTTGTTGGCCGCCTCCATGATCCCCGGCCCGCCACCCGAGACCACCGAGAAACCGGCGTCGGAGAGTGCCAGGGCGATCTCCTCGGCCAGCCGGTAGTAGGGGTGGTCGGTCGGCGTACGCGCCGAGCCGAAGATGCTCACCGACGGGCGGATGCGCGCGAGGCGCTCGAAGCCCTCGACGAACTCCGCCATGATCTGGAAGATCTTCCACGATTCCCGCGTGGTCTGGCCGTCGTCGATCGCCGGCACTCCCTGGCGGTCCAGGCGTGCATCGCGCTCCATGCACCCACCTCGTGGTCTGCGCCCGTCGACCGGGCGGGCTCCAGTATACTTGCCGGGCCCCCGCCAACGCGCCCGAACGATGCCCGAAAGCCGTCCCCCGCTGGTCCTCGTCGACGGTTCGTCCTACCTCTACCGGGCGTTCCACGCCCTGCCGCCGCTGAGCACGTCGCGTGGCGAGCCGACCGGCGCGGTGCGCGGCGTGGCCAACATGCTGCGCAGGCTGCTCGATAACTACCGGCCCGAGCAGGTCGCCGTGGTGTTCGACGCACGCGGCAAGACCTTCCGCGACGACCTCTACGACCAGTACAAGGCCAACCGCCCGCCGATGCCGGACGAGCTCGCCGCGCAGGTCGAGCCGCTGCACGAGCTGGTGCGTGCGCTGGGCCTGCCGCTGCTGCAGGTGCCTGGCGTCGAGGCCGACGACGTCATCGGCACGCTGGCGAAACAGGCCAGCGCGGCCGGCCTCGACACGCTCATCTCGACCGGCGACAAGGACCTCGCGCAACTGGTCGATTCCCGCGTCACGCTGATCAACACCATGACCGACACCACCCTCGATCCGGACGGGGTCGAGACGAAGTTCGGCGTGCCGCCGGAGCGTATCGTCGACTACCTGGCGCTGGTCGGCGACAGCTCCGACAACATCCCCGGCGTGCCCAAGTGCGGGCCGAAGACCGCGGTCAAATGGTTGACCACCTACGGCAGCCTGGACGACCTCGTCACGCATGCCGACGAGGTCAAGGGCAAGATCGGCGAGTCGCTGCGCGCGTCGCTCGACCAGCTCGAGCTGAGCCGCGAGCTGGCCACCATCCGCTGCGACGTGCCGCTGGAGGCGGGGCTCGACGATCTCGTCCGTCACGAACCCGACCGCGACGCACTGCGCGCGCTCTACACGCGCCTCGAGTTCAAGGGCGAGCTCGCGGCACTGCTCGACGGCGGCGAGACCGCGCCGGAAACAGGCGCCGGGACGACCGCCGAGGCGCTGACGGTCGACACCGTGCTGGACGAGCAGGCCTTCGCGGCCTGGCTCGAGGCGCTCGTTCAGGCAGAGCTGATCGCCTTCGACACCGAGACCACCTCGCTCGACTACATGCAGGCCGAGGTGGTCGGCGTCTCGTTCGCGGTCGCACCGGGCCACGCCGCCTACGTGCCTCTGGCCCACGACTACCCGGGCGCCCCGCAGCAGCTCGACCGGGACGAGGTTCTCGCACGACTCAAGCCTCTGCTCGAGGACCCGGCACGCGCCAAGCTCGGCCACCACCTCAAGTACGACCGCAACGTGCTGCTCAACCACGGGATCCGGCTGGCTGGCATTCGCCACGACACCATGCTCGAGTCGTACGTGCTCGACAGCACCGCATCGCGCCACGACATGGACTCGCTGGCGCTGAAGTACCTCGCGCACCGCACCGTCCATTACGAGGACGTGGCCGGCAAGGGAGCGAAGCAGATTCCCTTCTCGCAGGTGGCGATCGACGACGCCGCGCCCTACGCCGCCGAGGACGCCGACGTCACGCTGCGGCTGCACCACCACCTCTGGCCACGCCTCGAGACCGAACCCGCGCTGCGCTCGCTCTACGACGAGGTCGAGATGCCGCTGGTCGGGGTGCTCTCCGACATCGAACGCACCGGGGTGCTGATCGACACCGGCCAGCTGCTCGCCCAGGGCCACGAGCTCGCCGAACGCCTGGCCGAGATCGAGCGCCGCGCCCACGACGAGGCCGGCGGCACGTTCAACCTCGCGTCGCCCAAGCAGATCCAGGAGATCCTGTTCGAGCGCCTCGGCCTGCCGGTGCTCGAGAAGACCCCCAAGGGCCAGCCGTCGACCGCCGAGTCGGTGCTGCAGGAACTGGCGCTGCACTACCCGCTGCCGGCGTTGATCCTCGAACACCGCTCGCTGGCCAAGCTCAAGTCGACCTACATCGACCGCCTGCCGGAGCGTATCGATCCCGACACCGGGCGGGTCCACACCTCCTACCACCAGGCGGTGGCGAGCACCGGACGGCTGTCGTCGTCCGATCCGAACCTGCAGAACATCCCGGTACGTACCGACGAGGGACGGCGCATCCGCCGCGCCTTCGTCGCCCCGGAGGGGCACGTGCTGCTGGCCGCCGACTACTCGCAGATCGAGCTGCGCATCATGGCCCACCTGTCGGGCGACCCCGGGCTGCGCGACGCCTTCGCTTCCGGTGCCGACATCCACCGCGCGACCGCGGCCGAGGTGTTCGGCACGCCACTCGACGCCGTCGAGGCCGATCAGCGCCGTGCCGCCAAGGCGATCAACTTCGGCCTGATGTACGGCATGTCGGCATTCGGCCTCGCCCGCCAGCTCGGCATCGACCAGGGCGCCGCACGCGACTACATCGCGCGCTACTTCGAGCGTTACCCGGCGGTGCAGGCGTTCATGGAGGCGACCCGCAAAGCGGCACGGGAGAAGGGCTACGTCGAGACGCTGTTCGGCCGCCGCCTGCACCTGCCCGAGATCAACGCACGCAACGGCCAGCGCCGCCAGGCCGCCGAACGGGCGGCGATCAACGCACCGATGCAGGGCACCGCGGCCGACATCATCAAGCGCGCGATGCTACGCGCCGCCGGCTGGCTCGCCGACAGCAAGCTGCCGGCACGCATGATCATGCAGGTGCATGACGAGCTGGTCTTCGAGGTCGCGGAAGAGGCCCTCGACGAGACGTGCGCGGGCGTGAACGAGGCGATGGCCGGGGCCGCCGAACTCAGCGTGCCGCTGGTGGTGGACGTCGGTTCCGGTGCCAACTGGGACGAGGCGCACTGAGCCTCGAGCAGGAACTTTTACCCCGGCCCAGGGTCTTTATTTGTGAACGCTTGCAACGGCGTTCACCCGCTATCTCCCTCCCTGATGCGGGTGTATCCATCGGCCTCCCCAGCCGGTGGGTGGGAAGCTGCCCCGGTGAGACCCCTCTCACCGGGGCTTTTTTTGTTGCGGGCAGGTGTCCTGGATTCCGACCGGTTCAGATGCCGGCGGGTGACGGCCAATCCGGGATCGTTAGCGACGCCTAGCCCTCGCCCGCCACCTGCTTGCGGAAGCGCGCCTCGAGCTGCGGCTGGGCGGCGTAGCTGTCGAGCTGGTCGCCCATCGCGGCCAGCAGCACCAGCAGCCGCTCGTCGGGCGCCGGATGGGTCTTGGTCATCAGCGCCAGCGTCGAATCGCTGGGGTTCACGCCGCCGAGCCGCTGCAGCACCGAGGCCAGGGCGTAGGGATCGTAGCCGGCACGGGCCAGGATCACCACGCCGACCAGGTCGGCATCGAGCTCGTCGTCACGGCTCAGGCCCTTGGTGTAGAGGTCGCTGCCGGCGTCGATCAGCATGTTCCACTCGGCGCTGTTCTCGTCCTGGTCGGCGGCGATCGACATCAGGTTGGTCATGATGTTGCTGCCGGCCTGGTCCTGGATCGCGACCAGGTGGTGCTTGCGCACGACATGGCCGATCTCGTGCGCGACCACCGCGGCGAGTTCCGCCTCGCTCTGCAGCCGTCCGATCAGGCCGGCAGTGACGAAGACGTAGCCGCCCGGCGCGGCGAAGGCGTTGATGTCGTTGGTGTCGAGCACCCCGAAACGCCACTGCAGGCCGGGGCGGTCGGTCTGCAGCGCGAGCCACTGGCCGAGGTCGTTGACGTACTTCTGCAAGCCCGGGTTGTCCAGCAGCGGTGCGGCCCCGAGCAGCTGCGCGGCCATGTCCGCGCCAAGGCTCCGCTCGCGCTCCTCGTCGATTTCGCCCATGTTGCTGGCCTGTTTGGCGATATCGACCAGCTTCCCGAGATCGAGGTTGAACGCCTGCGCCAGGCCGCTGCCGAGGAGCAGGCCGAAGGCCAGGGCCAGGGTGCGTGTCAGCTTACGCATCGTTCAGTCTCCACCCATGAACGGGATGTCCGGATCGCAACCGTCGCCGTAGCAGGTCTCTTCCTCGGCCTTCTCCGCGGCCTCGATCTCGGCCTGGCTGCGCACGCTGCGCGTCTGTTTGAGCAACGCCTCATCGACCTGGCCGGCCGGTTCGAGGAATGCGATGTCGACCGGTTCGAGCTTGCCTGTGGCGGCGAGCGCGCGTCCGGCGTCGGCGCTGCTGGCGAGCGTCTCGAGCTTCTCGAGCTGCTCTTCGCTGGCCGAGGCGTTGTCGATGTCGCTGGCGTCGAGGCCACGCACGCCGGTGGTGGTGCCGGACGAGGATCCCGCGTAGGTCCCGGTACGCATCGAGTTCAACAGCAGGTCGACGCCGCTGTCCGCCGCGCCCAGCTCGGGGCTCGGAAAGCGCAGCGAGGCGAGGCGCAGCCAGCCGGCACCGGCGTCGGCCTGGACGCGGTACCAGCCGCCAAGGCGCTCGAACACCGAGAGTTCGGTTTCGGCTGGCAGTGTCGCGACCTCGGAGGCGTTGCCGGCAGGATCGCTGCGCAACACCGTCTCGTGCACCGTGAGGCCGGGGCGGGCATCAGCCAGCAGCAGCGGTGTGACCAGCGCCAGCGATAACCATGCGAGGATGCGGAATCCGTTACGCATCGGTCCTCCTACGGCTCGGAACGTACAGCTCGACCTCGGCCGACCTGCCCTTGACCTTATAGGAGCCGGAGTGCGCAAAGTCAAAAACGTCTCCGCTACGGGTGCGGGTTTCAGCCGAAACCAGCACCCGGCCGTGCTCCTTGGTCAACCCCTCGATGCGGCTGGCGAGATTCACGGTGTCGCCGATCGCGGTGTAGTCCTGGCGCTGTTCTGAGCCGATGAAGCCGACGATCGCCGGCCCGGTGTGCAGGCCGATGCCGATGTCGAAATGCGCGCCGATCTCGCCGGCCTCGCGCTTGAACGCCTCGAGCACCTCGGTCATCTCGAGTGCCGCGTCGATCGCGTTGCGCGCCTGGTCTGGATCCGGCGACGGTGCGCCCCAGAACGCCATGATCGCGTCACCGATGAACTTGTCGAGGGTCCCGCCGTGGCGAAAGATCACCTCGACCTGGCGGCTGAAGTAGTCGTTGAGCAGGCCGACGATGACCGCCGGCGGGTGCTGCTCGGAGAGCGTCGTGAAGCCGCGGATGTCCGAGAACAGCACCGTGATCTCGTGTCCCTGGCCATCGAGGGTCTGGCGCGTGGCGCCGTCGTCGACCAGCTGCGAGACCACGCGCGGGTCCAGGAAGCGCGAGAACGCGGCCGCGGTCTGCTGGCGGCGACGACGCTCGAGCAGGTAGTCGTCGAGCGCGGTCGCCGCGACGAACCCCCAGGTGAACAGCAGTGGGCGCACCAGCGGCAGCAGCCACTGGCCGAACAGCGCCAGGTGCGCGATGCCGTAGGCCACGACCGACAAGCCGAGCGCCAGCCCGGCGCTGCGCAGCGGTGTCGAGCCACGCCGCGTCAGCAGCACGACGGCGAGGATCAGCGCGACCGCCGTGCCGGGGGCTGTCGCCGCCGGTGCGAGATTCAGCTGGCGGCCATTCTTCAGGTTGTCGATCGCGGTGGCCAGGATCTCGACCGCCGGGTGCAGCCCGGCGATCGGCGTATGGCGCAGGTCGTGCAGCCCGGTGGCGGTGGAGCCGATGATGACGATGCGGTCGGTGAACTCGCCGTCGACGACGCCGGTCGCATCGCGGTCGACGTCGGCGTAGGGCACGTGATGGAACGCACGCGTGCCGCCACGCAGCCACTGCAGGCGCACGCGGTCACCCTCCGGGAGCGTCCCGCCGAGCTCCTCGACCAGACGCGCCGGCAGCGAGCGGATGCGCCATCCCTGGCTCTGCTGGTAGAGGTGGTAACTGCGGCCGATGCCGTCGTCGTCCTCGAGGTAGTTGATCGCGCCGAGACGCCATGCCACCGGGTCGATCGCACCCGGCAGCAGCAGCTGCAGCCGCGCATCGTCCCCGCCGCCGGCGGCGGTGAGCCCCAGACGGTCGGCGAGTGCATCGAGCGAGATGCCGAGCGCGCCGGCCAGCTGGCCCAGCGTCGGCACCGTCTCGTCCACGCCCGGGCCGACGAAATGGTGTGGCAGGTAGATGCCCGGGTTGGCGCGCAGCACCTCGTTGAAATGGGCGTCGGCATCCGGCCGGTAGCGATCGCGGTCGATGAACTGGATGTCGAAGACGATCGCGCGCGGCCTCTGCCGGGCCAATGCGGCGACCAGGTCACCGTGCACCGAGCGTGGCCACGGCCAGCGCCCCGCCTCCTCGGCCATCCGCGCCAGGCTCGCCTCGTCGATGTCGACGATGACGATGTCGTCGTCGGCGACGTGCCGCGTGGCGTGCATGCGCACCAGGTGGTCGGCGGCGCGGTTCTCCAGAGCGGAGAGCAACCCCGGCACGAGCGGCTCGAGCAGCGCCATGACCGCGAACGGCAGCGCGAGGAGCAGCTTGCGCGAGGCCTTCACCGGACGGGCTCAGCCCTTGCCCATGGTCCTGGCGACGAACGCGCGCACCGCGTCGAACGTCGCGGCGTCCTGCCATAGCGCATCGACCTGCCCGGCATGCGCCTCGGCCTGGTCCGCGATGCGTGCGCGCATCGGCTGCTGCAACATCGCCTTGGTCAGGGCGTAGGTGGGAGCGGAGATGCCGGCGAGGTCCACGGCCAGCGCGGTGGCGTGCTCGAGCAGCTGCTCGGCGTCGACCGAATCGTCGACCAGTCCGACGGCCTGTGCCGTGTCGACATCGAAGGTCTCGCCGCCGGCCAGCGCACGCTGCAGTGCATCGGGCCGCAAGACACTGCGCGCCAGCTCCAGCGCGACCGGTGGGAACGGCACCCCGACGCGCAGCTCCGGCATGCCGATCCTGCCGCTGCCCCGGGCCATCAGGCGCCGGTCGGCGGCGGCGGCGAGCAGGCAACCGCCGGCGATGGCGTGGCCGTTGATCGCGGCCACCACCGGACACGGCACGCCGAGCAGCGCGAGCAGCATGCGGTCGAGCGAGGGCAGGAAGGTGCGCGCGTAGTCGGCGCCGCCGTCCAGCAGGCGGTTGAGGTCGACGCCGGCCGAGAAGATCCGCCCCTGGCCGGTGACCACCAGCGCCGACGG
>JAACFL010000095.1 GCA_009937385.1 Gammaproteobacteria bacterium
CTGCCGAGCACCATCTGGCGCAGCTTCCCGACGCGGTGCGCGCCCATCACGAGCATGTCGGCACCGCATTCGTTGCACGCCTCGAGCAGCGGGCGTCCACCCAGGTGCTCCTTCGACGGGTGACCGACGCGGCGTGTCTCGACGGCCACGCCGTGGCGGTGCAGGTAGACCTCGAGCTCGGGGATCATCGACACCGGCGTGCGCTCGCTCTGCGCGGTGAGCACCACGACGGACTCGGCCCGGTCGAGAAAATTGCTCGCCCCGCCGAGCGCGCGCGCACACTCGGTGCTGCCGTTCCAGGCGATCGCGATGCGCTTGCCGAAGGCCTCCGGCGGCACGTCCGGCGCGAGCAGCACGGGACGGCCGGTGTTGAACAGCGCGTCGCTGCTCAGGCTGTGGTCCGGGTCGTCGGGATCGCTCGGATGGCCAACCACGACCAGGTCGTGCACCTGCCCCAGGCGGGCGAGCATCTTGTGGCGGCGCCCGATGCGCGTCATCCAGGCCACCGTGAATCCTTCGCCCGGAACGTCGTACTCGCTCGCCTCGAGCCCATGGCGCGCGATCACCTCGTCGAAAATCGCCCGCGCCGCCAGTGCCCGCGCGGCCCCGGCATCGGCGGCCCCGGCGGTCGCCTCGTCGGCGAGGGTCGCGGTGACGCCGTCACCCAACGCCGGCACCGCGGCCAGTGGATCAGTCTGCACGTGCAGCACGTCGACATGCACCGCGAAGCGCCGACCGAGCGCGAGCGCGGTGTCGAGCGTCGCCTCGCTGCTGCGACCGCCGTCGATGGTGACCAGGATGGTTCGAAGCGACATGCCGGGTTTCCCGTGTCCTCGTGGGGAACGCTTCTGTACCATGAACGCCGGCACGGTGAAAGCGGCGACCCGCGTTGACCGCATGCGCCAGGTCGCGTATACGCCTTCCCGGTCCGTCGCTTTTCCAGGAAACCGTTCGTGCCCGAACCGCGTCTTTTCAATCGCTGGCTGGTGGTCGTCGGCGCCATCCTCGTGCAACTGAGCCTGGGCGCGATCTACGCCTGGTCGGTCTTCACCCCGGCTCTGCAAGAAGCGGGCTGGAGCAAGCTCGACACCCAGGTGGTGTTCGCGGTCAGCCTCGCCACGTTCGCGGTGGTGATGGTCTGGGCCGGGCGCAAGCTGCCGAAGTGGGGACCCAACCGCCTGGCGATCGCCTCGGGCCTGACGCTGGGCGCCGGCTACGTGTTCGCCGGGCTCGCCGGCGGCACCGCGTTCTGGCCGGTGCTGCTCGGTGTCGGCGTGATCGGCGGCGCCGGCATCGGCCTCGGCTACGTGGTACCGATCGCGGTCGGCATGCGCTGGTTCCCCGACCGCAAGGGGATGATCACCGGACTCGCCGTGGCCGGCTTCGGCTTCGGCGCGATGGGCTGGGTCAAGCTGGCCGGCTCGTGGGGTCACCTGATCGCATCGTTCGGCCTGGCCACCACGTTCGTCGTCTACGGCATCGCCTTCGCGGTGCTGGTGCTGCTCGGCTCGCTGTGGATGCACATGCCGCCGGGCAGCTGGCTGCCGCCCGGCTACAAACTGCCCAAGGCGGGCAGCGGCGGCGACGGCACGCGCGAATTCAGCGCCACCGAGATGCTGCGCACGCCGGCCTTCTACCTGATCTTCGCGACCTTTGCCGTGAGTGCCGGCGCCGGGCTGATGTCGATCGGCCTGATGAAGCTCTACCCGATGGAGGCGCTGCAGGCGTCGGGCCACGACCTCGCGACGGCAAGCGCCATCGCCGGCACCGCGATGGCGGTCTTCTTCAGCCTTGCCAACGGCGTCGGGCGTATCGTCTGGGGCACGCTCAGCGACCGCCTCGGGCGGCGGCGCTCGGTGCTGCTGATGACCGCGAGCCAGGGCGCGGTGCTGCTGGTATTCACGTCGATGGCCGGCAACGAGATGCTGCTCTACGTCGGCGCGACGTTGATCGGCTTCAATTTCGGCGGCAACTTCGCACTGTTCCCGACGCTGACCGCCGACACCTTCGGCACCTCCCGGGTCGGCCAGAACTACCCCTACGTGTTCCTCTCCTACGGCGTCGGCGGCATCGTCTTCCCGCTGCTCGGCGGCGTGCTCGGCGACCTGGGCAACTTCCCGCTGGCGTTCGCGATCTGCGGCGCCGCGTGCCTCGCCGGCGCGGCCTGCATGGTGCTGCTGGGTCGGCTCGAAACGGCGGCAAAAGCCGCTACGAGTTAAGACTCACTTCGCTTAAAAGCAAACGATTTAAATGATCTTTCCCGGCCAGCCTCGCACCGCGCGGCTGGCCTTGAATTTTTTTAGGTCGACCCCAGATAGTCTTCAGCGGAGGCCATAACGGCTCCGCAGGTGGGGCCAAGGCCCCGTGGACTATCGCTTGATGAGGATACGACCATGACTGCATACGACTTTTCACCCCTCTACCGTTCAGCCATCGGTATCGACCGCCTGGCGCAGCTGATGGAGAGGTCTCTGCGCTCGGACCAGCCGAGCTACCCCCCGTACAACATCGAACTGGTCGACGAGAACAGCTACCGCATCACCATGGCGGTTGCCGGGTTCGCCCAGGACGAGATCGAGATCGAGGTGGAGAACGACACCCTGACCGTCGCCGCGAGCAAGGCGCAGGAGGAGGGCACGCGGCGTTACCTGCACCAGGGCATTGCTGCGCGCAGCTTCCAGCGCCAGTTCCAGCTCTCCGACCACGTAAAAGTGAAGGCGGCACGTCTCGAGAACGGCCTGCTGCACGTCGACCTGCAACGCGAGGTGCCCGAGGCCCTGACGGCGACCGCGCGTTTCACTGCCACGAGGGGGGCCCCGCGAGGGGCCCTCTCTCTTTGGCCGGGCATCGGCAGTAGGCTACTTGCCGATGCAGAACTCGCCGAAGATCCGGCCGAGCAGATCGTCGCTGGTGAACTCCCCCGTGATCTCTCCCAGCGCCTGCTGGGCGAGGCGCAGCTCCTCGGCGACCAGCTCCCCGGCGGCGTTCTCTATCAGCTGCTCGCGGGCCCGCGCAACGGCCGCATCGGCACGCGCGAGGGCGTCCAGATGGCGTCGGCGGGCCATGAAATCGCCTGACTCACGTCCGGAGTAACCACTCACTTCTTTGAGGTGGTCACGCAGCGCCTCGAAGCCGTCCCCGGTGCGCAACGACAGGCCGATTTCTGTCCCGCGCTCACCCTCTTCCGGACCCGCCTGGCGCCCGCTGAGGTCGATCTTGTTGCGCACCACAGTGACCGGCACGCCGTCGGGCAAGGCCGCGCGCAACACCTCCTCGGCATGTGGATCGGGGCTCGCGTCGTCGAGCACCAGCAGCACGCGGTCGGCCTGGGCCAGAGCCTGGTGCGCACGACGGATGCCCTCGCGCTCGACGGTGTCGTCGCTGTCGCGCAGCCCGGCGGTGTCGACCAGGTGCAGCGGCAGGCCGTCGAGCTGCACGTACTCGCGCAACAGGTCACGGGTGGTGCCGGGCACGTCGGTGACGATGGCCGAGTCCTGACCGGCGAAGCGGTTGAGCAGGCTCGACTTGCCGGCGTTGGGCGGTCCGGCGATCACCACGCTCAGGCCGTCGTGCAACCGCCGGCCGCGCTCGGCCGCAGCGTGGACCGCGTCGATCTCGCCGGCCAGCTCGGCCAGGCCGAGCGCGACGTGGCCGTCGGAGAGGAAGTCGATCTCCTCGTCTGGGAAATCGATCGCCGCCTCGACGTAGGTGCGCAGCGCGATCAACCGCTCGAGCAGTGCGTCGACGCGCATCGAGAAGGCGCCCTGCAACGAGCGCAGCGCGGCGCGCGCCGCGGCCTCGCTGCCGCTCTCGATCAGGTCGGCGATCGCCTCGGCCTGGGCCAGGTCGAGCTTGCCGTTGAGGAACGCGCGTTCGGAGAACTCGCCGGGCCGCGCGAGGCGTGCCCCGAGTTCGAGCGTGCGTGTCAGCACGCGGTCGAGCACCACCGGGCCGCCGTGGCCGTGCAGCTCGAGCACGTCCTCGCCGGTGAACGACGCGGGGGCGGGGAAATGCAGCGCGAGGCCGACGTCGAGCGCTTCACCTTCGGCGTCGCGGAAGGTGCTCAGGTGCGCCTGGCGCGGAGGTGGGAGTGCACCGAGCAACGCGGTGGCGATGGTCGCGACGTCCGGGCCGGAGAGCCGGACGATGCCGACGCCGCCGCGCCCGGGCGGCGTCGCGATCGCCGTGATGGTGTCGCCTGTTGCGGGAGCGTTCACGCCCGCCGGGGGATCACGCCTTCACGCCCGCCTCGACGCGGCGGATGATGATCCACTGCTGCAGGATCGACAGCAGGTTGTTGACCACCCAGTAGAGCACCAGGCCCGACGGGAAGAACAGGAACATGGCGGTGAACACGATCGGCAGCGCCATGATGATCTTCTGCTGCATCGGGTCGGCGGGCGGCGGGTTGAGCTTCTGCTGCACGAACATCGACGCGCCCATGATCAGCGGCAGCACGAAGTAGCGGTCCTTCGTCGAGAGGTCGTCGATCCAGAGGATCCACGGCGCCTGGCGCAGCTCGACGCTCTCGAGCAGCACCCAGTAGAGCGCGATGAAGACCGGGATCTGGATCAGGATCGGCAGGCAGCCGCCGAGCGGGTTGATCTTCTCTTTCTTGTAGATCTCCATCATCGCCTGCTGCAGGCGCTGCTTGTCGTCGCCGTAACGCTCGCGCAGCGCGGTCAGCTTCGGCTGCATCTTGCGCATGTTGGCCATCGAGCGGTAGCTGGTCTCGGAGAGCTTGTAGAACGCCAGCTTGATCAGCATCGTCAGCAGGATGATGGTCCAGCCCCAGTTGCCGACCACACCGTGGATCTTGTCCATCAGCCAGTAGATCGGCTGGGCGATGACGGTGAGCCAGCCGTAATCGACCGTCAGCACCAGCCCTTCGGCGATCTTATTGAGGCGGGCCTGTTCCTTGGGACCCACGTAGAGCTGCGTGGCCAGGGTCGCGGTCGATTCCGACTCGATGCGTTCGCCCGGAGAGATCATCCGCAGCAGGTAGCGGCTGCCGTCGACCAGCTTGGTCTCGTAGCGGTTGGTCTGCTCGGCGGCCGGGATCCACGCGGCGAGGAAGTAGTGCTGGATCATCGCCGCCCAACCGTGATCGATGTCGCGGCTGAGTGGCTTATCGGCCATGTCGTCGAAATCGATCTTCTGGTACTTGTCTTCGGGGTCGTAGATCACGCCACCGGTGTAGGTGTAGATGAACGCCTGGCCGTCGTCCTTCGGGTACGTGCGCTGCAGCTGGCGGTATTGGCTGATGTCGACCGCCTCGCCGGTGCCGTTGTTGACCACGAACGCGACGTCGATCAGGAAACTGTCGCGCTTGAAGACGAAGCGCTTCTCGACCTCGAGGCCCTCCGGGCTCTTCCAGGTCAACGGCACCACCAGGGTGTCGGCACCGTCGGGCAGTAAGAACTCGCTCTGAGTGGCGGTGAACTGGGCGGTATGGTTCGGCGCCTCGCCCGACGCGGCGAGCAGTCCCGACTGCGCGATGTGGAACAGCTCAGCACCGTCGTCGAGCAGACGGAACGGTTTGTCGGGCTGGTCGACGCTGACCGGGTAGGTCGGCAGGTCGACGCGGCGCACGTCGCCGCCGCGGGTGCTGATCTCGACGATCATGGTGTCGGTGACCACGCGTACCGTGTCGCCGCGCTCCGCGCGCGGTGCATCCTGGCCGGGCACGGTGCCGGGCAGCGCACCGTCGGGACCGGCCGGCATCGCGCTCGGTACGCTGCCGTCGACGGGTGCCGTGACGGTCGTCGCGCTGCCGTCCTGGGCGACCTTGGGCGCGGGTCCATAGTCCTGCATCCACGCCTGGTAGAGCAGCAGCAGGACCAGGGCGAGGCCCATGAACAGGAACAGGCGGATGTTATCCATGGTGATGTTGCTTTCCGATCTGTTCGGGCACCGGGTCGACGCCGCCCGCGTGCCACGGGTGGCAGCGCAGCAGGCGGCGCAGTCCGAGCCAGCTCCCGGCAAACGCGCCGTGGCGTGAGACGGCCTCGTGTGTGTACTGCGAGCAGGTGGGGTAGAAACGGCAGTGGCTGCCGAGCCAGGGGCTCAGCAGCAGACGGTAGCCGCGGATCAGCAGGAGCAGGAGGCTTTGCATTTCTCTTGCAGCCGTTTCCAGTGGCGGGCCAGCGAGGCGCTCAGTTCCGCGTTGTCGCGTCCGGCCAGTCCCTGGCGACCGAGGACCACGACGTCGAGCGGTCCCAGTTCGACCTGATGGTGACGGAAGCTCTCGCGCACCATGCGCTTGATCCGGTTGCGAGCCACCGCCGCCCTGGCGTGCTTGCGTGCGATGGCGAGACCGAGTCGGGGCCAGTCGCCGGCGTTCGGTCGCGCGAGCACCGTGAAGCAGTCGTCTACTGAGCGGGTGGCCTGGGCGAAAACCCGGTCGAAATCACGACGCGTCAGCAGCCTGGCGCGCTTCGGGAAGCCGGGTGGCGACGCCGACAGCGCGCGAGTCAGACGGTCAGCCGTGCCCGGCCCTTGGCCCGGCGTGCGTTGATCACCTTGCGACCGCCGCGCGTGCGCATGCGTGCCCGGAATCCGTGGTCGCGTTTCCGCTTCAGGTTGCTCGGCTGGAAGGTTCGTTTCATCTCTCAAGCCCCGTGGCGCCGGCGGTGCACGCCGGTCATCCGGTCAACTGCCAAGGAAAAGCACGCAACCCTACCGGGACACCCCTATTTTGTCAACATACGCAACCGCTTACGGGCAACCCCCAGAGCCTGTGGATAACCGCCCCACGCCGGTGTACCCTAGCCCGGTCCGGGCCCCGACCAGAACCCAAGCAGAACGCGCCCCGAACCCCTTTGTTCGGGCCGTCGCGAGGGGCTTGATTCGCCCGGCAGGGGATCCTTCGCGCATGCACGACAAACTCTGGCAGCGCTGCTGTGCCGAGCTCGAGGGCGGTTTGCCGTCGCAGCAGTTCAACGCCTGGATCCGGCCGCTGCAGGCGGTCGAGGCGCCCGGCGAACTGCGCCTGCTGGCCCCCAACCGCTACGTGCGCGACACCGTGCTCGAACGCTACTGCAACGACATCGAGCGGCTGCTCAAGCGCTTCGCTCCCGACGGCACGCCACGGCTCAGCGTCGACATCGGTTCGAGCGTGGTCACCGCACCCACGGCGAGCACGCAGGAATCCAGCACGCCGCGGCCCGGCTACACGAGCCGCCTGAACCCCGAGTTCACGTTCGAGAGCTTCGTCGAAGGCAAGTCGAACCAGGTCGGGCGCGCGGCCGCCGTGCAGGTCGCTCAGCACCCCGGCACCTCCTACAACCCACTGCTGATCTACGGCGGCACGGGACTCGGCAAGACCCACCTGATGCACGCCATCGGTAACCTGATGCTCGAGCTCAACCCGGGCAGCACGGTCAGCTACCTGCACTCCGAACGCTACGTGGCCGACATGGTCAAGGCGCTGCAGCACAACACCATCAACGAGTTCAAGCGCTACTACCGCTCGCTCAACGCGTTGCTGATCGACGACATCCAGTTCTTCGCCGGCAAGGAACGCTCGCAGGAGGAGTTCTTCCATACCTTCAACACGTTGCTGGACAACCGTCAGCAGGTGATCCTGACCTGCGACCGCTACCCGAAGGAGGTCGAGGGACTCGAGGACCGGCTGAAATCGCGCTTCGGCTGGGGCCTGACCGTCGCCATCGAGCCGCCCGAGCTGGAGACCCGCGTCGCGATTCTGATGAGCAAGGCGCAGCAGAGTGGGGTGCAGCTGCCGCACGAGGTCGCGTTCTTCATCGCCAAGCGCATCCGCTCCAACATCCGCGAGCTCGAGGGTGCGCTGCGTCGGGTGGTCGCCAACGCCCACTTCACCGGCCGGCCGGTCACCGTCGATTTCGCCAAGGACGCGCTGCGCGACCTGCTCGCGCTGCAGGATCGGCTGGTCACCATCGAGAACATCCAGCGCACCGTCGCCGAGTACTACAAGATCCGCATCGGCGACCTCTCCTCGGCCAAGCGCTCACGCTCGATCGCGCGGCCGCGCCAGGTGGCCATGGCCCTGGCCAAGGAGCTGACCAACCACAGCCTGCCCGAGATCGGCGACGCCTTCGGCGGCCGGGACCACACCACGGTGCTGCACGGTTGCCGCAAAATCGCCGAGTTACGCAAGGACGACGCCAAGATCAGCGAGGATTACATCAACCTGCAGCGAATCCTGTCGACATGATGTTGAGAGCATGTGGATAACATTGTAAAAGTTTCTGGCAAGCCTGTTATGCACATTTCATCCACAGCTCATCCAACGCTTTCAAACGCCGTTGTCTGCCCGGTTATGATTCGTATAAGTAAATGAAAATAATACAATTATTTTGCTTATCCACAGAAAGATGAGCACGTAATAATTGTAATTGGAGTTTGTATAAATAGGGTTTAACAATTATGAAGTTCGAGATCACCAAGGAAGAACTCCTCCGCCCCCTCCAGCAGGTCAGCGGTGTCGTCGAGCGACGCCAGACGCTGCCGATCCTCTCCAACGTGCTGGTGGTCGCCGAGGCCGGCAGCCTGGCCTTCACCGCGACCGACCTCGAGGTGGAGTTGCACGCCAGCCTGGAGCACGACGTGGAGACCCCCGGCATCGCGACGCTTCCGGCCCGCAAGCTGATGGATATCTGCCGTAACCTGCCCGACGGCGCCAAGCTGACGCTGACCGTCGACGGTGAGCGCGGGACACTGAAATCGGGTCGCAGCCGCTTCACGCTGGCGACGCTGCCGGCCGAGGATTTCCCGAAGGTCGAGGAGGTGCCCAGCACCCAGTCGGTTGCGCTGCCCCAGAAGACCCTGCGCCAGTTGATCGACGCCACCCACTTCGCGATGGCCCAGCAGGACGTGCGTTACTACCTCAACGGCCTGATGCTCGAACTGGCCGGTTCGCGGCTGCGCGCGGTGGCCACCGACGGACACCGACTGTCACTGGCCGACATCGATGCGGAGCTCAACGTCGAGGAGCCGGTGCAGGTGATCGTGCCGCGCAAGGGCATCTCCGAGCTGCTGCGGCTGCTCGAGGAGAGCGAGGAGCCGGCCCAGATCGAGCTCGGCACCAACCACGTTCGCGTCTCGCTGCCGGGCTTCGTGTTCACTTCCAAGCTGATCGACGGGCGCTTCCCCGACTACGAGCGTGTGATCCCGGCCGACAGCGGTCACCCGATCAGCGCCGATTGCGGGGTGCTGCGCCAGGCGCTGCTGCGTACCTCGATCCTTTCCAACGAGAAATACCGGGGCATCCGCTTTCAGCTCGAGACCAACAACCTGCGCATCCTGGCCCACAACCCGGAGCAGGAGGAGGCCGAGGAGGAGATCGAGGTCGTCTACGATGGCGCGCCGCTCGAGATCGGCTTCAACGCCAACTACATCATCGATGCCCTGTCCGCGATCCGCACCGAACAGGTGACGATGAACATCACCGACTCGAGCAGCAGCTGCCTGCTGACCCCCGACGGCGAGGGTGGCTGCCGTTACGTGGTGATGCCGATGCGGCTCTGAGCGGCCAAGACCGCTGATTCGCGACGAGCCGAGGCCGGCGTGCGGCTGACCCGCTGCAGCGTCCGCGATCTGCGCATCATCGCCTCGGCCGAGTTCGAACCTGGCCGGGGCATCAACCTGGTCGTCGGCGCCAACGCCAGTGGCAAGACCAGCCTGCTCGAGGCGCTCTACCTGCTCGGCCGGGGCCGGGCACTGCGTCAGCGCCACGGTGACCGCCTGGTCCGAGACGGCTGTGAGCGGTTGCGGGTCACGGCCGAGCTGAGCGGGGAGCAAGGCCGCCGCCGGCCGATCGGCGTCGAGCGTGGACCCGATGGCCTGCAGATGCGCCTCGACGGTCGACCGCTGCGCAGCGCGCTGGAGCTCTCCGAGGCGCTGCCACTGCAATACATCCACCCCGACATCCACCAGCTGGTCCAGGCCGGGCCCGGCCTGCGCCGCCAGTTCCTCGACCGTGGCGTGTTTCACGTGGAACATCGCTTTCTCGCGTGCTGGCGGCGCTACCAACGGGCACTTCGCCAGCGCAACGCCGCACTCAAGGCTGGCGGGTCGCTCGACGCCTGGGACGTCCAGCTGGCCGAGGAGGGCAGCCGCCTCGATGCCCAGCGCAGCGCCTACCTCCAGGGGCTCGAGCCGCTGCTGCGCAACCACGTCGTAGGCCTGCTCGGGCGTGACGACGTCGGGCGACGTGGATCGACGCCAGGGCTTCACAGGCCGAGGCGCGCACCGTTGTGATTTTGCCCTGACCTTGGACCAGGCACCGATTCGCGACCGGGTGTCACGCGGGCAGCAGAAGCTGCTGCTGTGCGCGCTGCAGCTGGCCCAGGCCGAATGGCAGCGCGAGGTGACCGGAAACCCGGGGCTGCTGCTGGTCGACGACCTGCCGGCAGAACTCGATGCGGGGCATCGTGCAAACCTGCTCGACAGCCTCGCGGCGCTGGATGCGCAGGCCTTCGTCACCGCCACCGACCTCACGCTGGTCGAGCATGCCGCCGGGAACGCGAAACTGTTTCACGTGGAACACGGTGTAGTGACTTGAAATGGTATAATTCTGCGATGATCAACCAGGGTCGTTCGCGGCCCTCCATCGGCGTGCTCCCCCGACGGTCGGGCCATCCTCAGGCACCGGACGCCGGCCGACCCCAATGAATGACGCGCCCGGGATGAAAATATGAGCGGTAGCAAGGATTACACCTCCTCGAACATCAAGGTGCTCAAGGGCCTGGACGCGGTCCGCAAGCGCCCGGGCATGTACATCGGCGACACCGACGACGGCACCGGGCTGCACCACATGGTGTTCGAGGTGGTCGACAACGCCATCGACGAGGCGTTGGCCGGCCACTGCAAGCGCATCACCGTGACGGTCCATGCCGACGAGTCGATCACCGTAACCGACGACGGGCGCGGCATCCCCGTCGACCTGCATCCCGAGGAGGGGCGTTCAGCGGCCGAGGTGATCATGACCGTGCTGCACGCCGGCGGGAAGTTCGACGACAACTCCTACAAGGTCTCCGGCGGCCTGCACGGTGTCGGCGTCTCGGTGGTCAATGCGCTCTCCGAGAAGCTCGAGCTGACCATCTGGCGCGAGGGCCATGTCCACCAGCAGAGTTACACGCTGGGAGAGCCGGATGCGCCGCTGCAGGCGACCGGGACGACGAGCGATTCAGGCACCAAGGTGCATTTCCGGCCGAGCGCGGAGATCTTCACCAACATCGAGTTCCATTACGACATCCTCGCCAAGCGGCTGCGCGAGCTTTCGTTCCTGAACTCTGGGGTACGCATCGAGCTGACCGACCAGCGCAGCGGCAAGCAGGACGTATTCGAGTACGTCGGCGGCATCCGTGCCTTCGTCGAGCACCTGAACCGCAACAAGACACCGCTGCACCAGAACGTCTTTCACTACGACCTCGAGCGCGAGGAGATCGGCGTCGAGATCGCGATGCAGTGGAACGACTCCTACCAGGAGAACATCTTCTGCTTCACCAACAACATCCCACAGCGTGACGGTGGCACCCACCTCGCCGGGTTCCGCAGCGCGCTGACGCGCACGCTGAACCAGTACATCGAGCAGACCGGGCTCGCCGGCAAGCACAAGGTGGCCACCAGCGGCGACGACGCCCGCGAGGGTTTGACCGCGGTGCTGTCGGTCAAGGTGCCCGATCCGAAGTTCTCTTCGCAGACCAAGGACAAGCTGGTCTCCTCGGAGGTCAAGTCGGTGGTCGAGTCGTCGCTCTACGAGAAGCTGCAGGAGTACCTGCTCGAGCAGCCTGCCGAGGCCAAGGCGATCGCCGGCAAGATGATCGATGCGGCGCGGGCCCGCGAGGCGGCGCGCAAGGCGCGCGAGATGACCCGCCGCAAGGGCGCGCTCGACATCGCCGGCTTGCCGGGCAAGCTGGCCGACTGCCAGGAGAAAGACCCCGCGCTCTCCGAGCTGTTCCTGGTCGAGGGCGATTCGGCCGGCGGCTCGGCCAAGCAGGGGCGCGACCGCCGCCACCAGGCGATCCTGCCGCTCAAGGGCAAGATCCTGAACGTAGAAAAAGCCAGGTTCGACAAGATGTTGTCGTCGGCCGAGGTGGGTACGCTGATCACCGCGCTGGGTTGTGGCATCGGCCGTGACGAGTTCGACGCCGACAAGATCCGCTACCACCGCGTGATCATCATGACCGACGCCGACGTCGACGGCTCGCACATTCGCACGCTGCTGCTGACCTTCTTCTACCGACAGATGCCGGAGCTGATCGAGCGCGGCTACATCTACATCGCGCAGCCGCCGCTGTACAAGATCAAGAAAGGCAAGCAGGAGCAGTACGCCAAGGACGACCTCGAGCTCAACGCCTACCTGCTGCGCCTCGCGCTCGACGGTGCGCAGCTGCATGTCACCACCGATGCGCCACCGATCGCCGAAGCGGCGCTGGAGAACCTGGCGCGCAGCTACCTCGCGGTGATGGCAACGGTGCGCCGACTCGACCGGCGCTACGACGCGACGGTGCTCGAGAAGCTGATCTACCTGCCGCCGGTCACTCCGGAACTGCAGGGCGACGCCGAGGGCTTCGCGGCCTGGGCCGCCGAACTCGAGGCTCGGCTCGGCGACACCGTGCAGAGCGGCGAGCGTTTCTCGGTTCGGATCGCGCCCGGCGACGAGGAGGGTGTGGGCGCAGGGCTGGTCGTGACCCGCTACGCGCACGGCATCGTCAGTCGCGAGGCGACGTTCGGACCCGAGTTCTTCGCCACCGGTGAATACGGCGCGATCGACGCGCTCGGTCGCCAGCTCGACGGCCTGCTTGCGGACGACGCCAGCGTGCGCCGCGGCGAGCGCGTTCAGCCGGTCGCGAGCTTCCGCGAGGCGCTGACCTGGTTGATGGAGGAGGCGCGCCGCGGGCTCAACATCCAGCGCTACAAGGGCCTCGGCGAGATGAACCCGGACCAGCTCTGGGAGACCACGCTCAACCCGGAGAGCCGACGCCTGCTGCAGGTACGCATCGAGGACGCGGTGGCCACCGACGAAATCTTCACGACGCTGATGGGCGACCAGGTCGAGCCGCGCCGCGACTTCATCGCGCGCAACGCGCTCGCGGCCGCCAACATCGACATATAATTAATTAAAATTCATATAGTTGCGGTCTATTTGCTGTCCGGTCGGTAGATCGCTTCCCACGTTTCGCCCGGATCCCTCGCGGCCAGTGCCGCGCAGCGCGCACGTAACCGCTGGGCGGCGGTGTCGGCGCCTTCAGCCAGCAGTGCATCGAGGCCCTCCAGCGCGGCCCCGAACTGGCGATCTGCATACCGATCCCAGGCGGCCTCGTAGGCTCGCGCACGCGTCACCCGTGCCTCGGATACCGCATCCCGCGCACCGAGCAGCTCGTAGATCCAGGTCGGGTGCTGATGCCCCTTCACGACGACGCGATCGAGGCGACGCCAGGCAAAGGCCTCGCCGCTGGCCGTGACCGTGGTCTCGGCGGCAAGCACGTCGCTGCCGTACGCCTTGTTGAGCCCCTCGAGGCGGCTGGCGAGATTGACCTTGTCGCCGAGCACCGTGTACGCGAGACGGTCGGGGGCGCCAAAGTTGCCGACGATGACCGTGCCACTGGCGAGCCCGAACCGGGTGACCAGCGCGGGCCTGCTCGCCGTCTGCCACTCGGCGTTGAGCACCTCGAGCCGGTCGCGGCAGGCCAGCGCGGCGGCGGTGGCGTGCGAGGCGTGCTCTGCATCGGCGTGCGGCGCACCCCAGAAGGCGACGATCGCATCGCCGACAAGTTTGTCGACTGTGCCGCCATTTGCCTGGATAATGTCGATAAGTTCGTCGAAATATCCCGCCATGTGATCGGCGAGTGCCTGCGGATCGAGCCCTTCGGAGATGCGCGTGAAATCGGCGATGTCGCTGAACAGCAGCGTCATCTCGCGGCTCTGTCCGCCGATGCGTGCCACGTCCCCCTCGGCGAGCAGTTCGCGCACCACCTCGACCGGCACGTAGCGCGAGAACGACTCGACCGCGGCCAGCGACTGCGCCTGGGTCTCGGCCAGCTCACGCACCTCGAGCACGTTGGCCTCGATCGGCTCGATGACGCCGAAGTCGAGGTCGCGCAGGCGGCGGCTCTGCGCAGCCAGGGCCTCGAGCGGGCGGCTGTAGGAGCGGGTCAGGAACAGCGCGAAGATCAGCGCTGCGCTGAGTGCGACGAGGGTCGAGATCATCAGGCCGATGCGCAGCTGGGTGATCTCGCCAACCAGGTCCGAGGCCGGGATCAGGATCGCGATCCGCAAGCTGCGGTCCTGCTGCAGCGGATAAGGCTTGACCGCGACCCACCACGATTCGCCCTCGAAATCGAATTCCAGGATGCCCTTGTCCGCAAATCCTGGGTTCTCCTGGGCGGCGACGACGGCGGCGTGGGCTACCTGGGTCTCGATCTCCGAGACGTGCTTGAGCAGATCGGCACGGACCGCCTCCGGGTCCGCGTAGCGCGGGTCACTCGGCAGCCCGAGCAGGCGCCGACGGTCGTCCATGACCAATTTGAGTGAACGCTCACTTACACGATTATCCTTCGCAATAGTGAAGTCACTGAGTGTTGTCAGCAGCACATCGAACGCGATGACATGCTCGGTGTCACTCTGCTTCCAGCCGTTGGAGACCGTGATGCCGAGGTCGCCGGTGGTCGCCAGCAAATAGGCCTCGGTCCAGTAAGGTTCACCGTGTCGCAGGCCGTTGCGCTCGAGATACCAGGGTCGCGTGCGCGGGTCGTAGTCGATTTCCTGCCAGGTTGCCCCGGCCACCGCGCCGTCGTGGTCGACGTCGAGCCACAGGCCGGTGGCGCCCCACGCGTCGCGGGCGACGACGCGGTTGCGCAGCCGGCCGTCCTCGAGGCGCAGCAGCAGCCACCCCTCACCACGGGCGTTGCCGAGATTGATCGACGAGATGACCGGATGCGCCCTGAGGTACGGGAGCAGCAGGCGGTTGAGTTGCTCGACCGCCTCCAGCTGGGGTGTGGTGACCGTGCCCGGTGCGCCGTCGACGGCCGCGGCCAGGTCGATCAGGTGGTCTCGCCCCCATGCGATCCCGAGCTGGCTGCCGATCCGGGCCGGCTCGAGAAACCGGCTAAGCCGTGCCCGCGCCCTGGTCAGGCCGGACTGGGTCAGTTCGACGGAGAGCGTTTGCTCGGTTTGCGCCGCGCGGTACTGCATCATCGCAAACAGCGTCAGCGAGCTGATCAGCACCAGCAACAGGAAGCTGCGCAGCAGGCTCCAGCGCAGCGAGACCGCTCGGTTACTCTTCCCCATCCCTGCGGATCCCGGATGACGTTGACCCACCCAGTCTAGGCAGTTCCGCGGCAATCCACGCCTCGGCGTCGGCATTGATCGCCTTGGCCTTGCGTCCGGCGGTGGCGATCGGGGGGCCGATGGTCACCTTGATGGTGCCGGAGCGGATCGGGAAACTGCCACGCGGCCAGTAGCTGCCGGCGTCATGCACCACCGGCAGCGCGTCGACACCGGCGCGTTCGGCGAGCATCGCACCGCCCGGGTTGAACGGTCCCAGCTCACCGGGCGGCATCCGCGTGCCCTCTGGGAACACCACCACCCACATGCCGTCGGCGAGTCGTTCGCGCCCCTGCTCGACCACCTGGCGCAGCGCCTTGCTGTGACCGCCACGGTCGATCGCGATCGGGCGCAGCATCGCCAGGCACCAGCCGAAGAAGGGAATCCAGAGCAGCGAGCGCTTCAGGACCCAGACCTGCGGCGGGAAGATCGACTGGAAGGCGAGCGTCTCCCAGGCCGACTGGTGGTTGCTCAGTACCACGGTGCCCGAGTCCGGGATGTGCTCGCGCCCGGTGACCCGGTAGTCGAGACCGCAGGTCAGACGCAACCAGCCGAGGGTCAGGCCGGCCCAGTGGCTCAGGATCATGTAGCGCTGCGGCAGCGACAGGAACGGCAACACCGGCAGCGTCAGCTGGAACGCGATCAGCAGGGTCCACTTGCCGAGCATGAACAGCAGCGTGCGCAGCGCGGCGACAAGGTAGGCGATTCCGCGCAATTCGCGCGTCGGGATGGCGTGGTCGTTCACGCGTCGGGGCCCGGTTCTTCGATCAGGGCATCGACGAAGGCCGCGAGGTTGGCGTGCACCCGGCAGGCTGACGGCAACGCGGACCAGGCGTCGAGGTGATCGGTGAGCGCGACCGGTATGGCACCGTGCTCGATGACGCAGGCGAGATCATCGGGCCGGCTGAAGACGCCGTGAACCTGGGCCGGGTCGACCCGCCAGCGGTCGGTGATCTCGACGAGCACGCCGGAGAGTCCGTCGTCTCGGTGGTCAGCGCGGTGGAAGAACGCGACCACCTGCCCGCCCGAATCCTGCGCGAGTCGCTGCAGTTCCAGCGCCGTGGCACTGTCCACCGTCTTCCCCGCGAGGATCACGGCGACCGGGTGGCCGGCGTGAGCCAGCCGCGCAAGGGCGTCGAATCGTGCACGACCCGGGGTCCCGGCGCCGCCCTGGAACAGCACTTCCTCGGCGAGGATGACCAGCCGCGAGGGCATGGACTGCGTGCTGCCTCAGGACTGCAGGCGCGACAGGTCGGCGACGCGCAGGAACAGCGTCGACATCTGGCCGAGCAGCGCGAGACGGTTGGCGCGCACCGCCGGGTCGTCGGCCATGACCATCACCTCGTCGAAGAAGCGGTCGACCGCCGGACGCAGTCCGGCCAGCTCGCCCAGCGCGGCCTGGTAGTCGCCCATCGCGAGATCGGGCTCGACCGCCGCGGCATGGCTGGCGAGCTGTTCGGCCAGGTCGCGCTCGGCCGGCTCGGTGAGCAGCTCCAGATCGGGTTCGCTGGGTTGCTCCGCCTCGGCCTGGCGCAGGATATTGCGCACCCGCTTGTTGGCCGCGGCCAGGCTCTCCGCCTCGGGCAGCTCGCGGAACGCGGCGACCGCGCGCAGCCTCCGGTCGAAGTCGAGTGGGCGGGTCGGGCGCAGCGCGACGACCGCCTCGAACAGGTCGGGCGTGAAGCCGGCGTCGAGGTAGTGGCCGCGCAGCCGGTCGAACAGGAACTGCAGCACCTGGCCCTCGGTGTCGGCTTCGCTGAGCCGGCCGTCGAGGCTGGCCGCGGCCGACGCGACCAGTTCGGCGAGATCGAGCTCCAGCTCCCCTTCGAGCACGATGCGCAGCACGCCGAGCGCGGCACGGCGCAGGCCGTAGGGATCGCGGTCGCCGGAGGGGCGCTGGCCGATGCCGAAGATGCCGACCAGCAGGTCGAGTTTGTCGGCCAGCGCGACGGCGCGCCCGGCCGGCGTCGCCGGCAACGTGTCACCGGCGAAGCGGGGTCGGTACTGCTCCTCGAGCGCGATGGCGACCGCCTCGGGCAGGCCGTCGTTGAGCGCGTAGTAGCGGCCCATGGTCCCCTGCAATTCCGGGAACTCACCGACCATGTCGGTCAGCAGGTCGCACTTGGCCAGGCGCCCGGCTAGGCGCGCCTGGCCCGGGTCGCCGTCGGTGCGTTCGCAGATCAGTGCCGCCAGCATGCTGATGCGCTCAGCGCGGTCGTGCAGCGTGCCGAGGCGCTCCTGGAACACCACGTTGGCCAGCCGAGGCACGCGGTCAGTAAGTGTTTGCTTACGATCTTGGTCCCAAAAAAACTGGGCATCGGCAAAGCGTGGACGGATCACGCGCTCGTTGCCACGGCGCACCGTCTCCGGGTGACGGCTGGCGATGTTGCTGACGGTGATGAAGTGCGGCAGCAGGCTACCGTCGTCGCCGACCACCGGGAAGTACTTCTGGTTGCCCTGCATCGTCGAGATCAGCGCCTCGGCCGGCACGTCCAGGAAACGCGCCTCGAAACTCCCGGCCAGAGCGACCGGCCACTCGACCAGGGCGGTGACCTCGTCGAGCAGCGCCGCCTCGATCACCGCGTGGCCGCCGAGTGACCCGGCGACCGCTTCGACCTGCTCGCGGATGGTGTCACGTCGACCTGCGAAATCGACCAGCACCTGGCCCTCGTCGCGCAGCAGTTCGACGTAGTCGGAAGCGTCAGCGATATCGAGCGGGCCGTCGCAGTGGAAGCGGTGGCCGCGCGTCGTGCGAACGGTGTCGTGGCCGAGCACCCGCCCGGGGACGATCTCGGAATCGAGCAGCAGCACGACCCAGTGCACAGGGCGCACGAACTCCTCGTCGCGGTCGCCCCAGCGCATCCGCTTGGGGATCGGCAACCCGGCCAGCGCCGCCTCGACCAGCGCCGGCAGCAGCGCCGCCGCCGGCTGGCCCGCCACCTCGCGGCGTGCGACCAGCCAGGTGCCCTTGTCGGTCTCGAGCCGCTCGAG
>JAACFL010000096.1 GCA_009937385.1 Gammaproteobacteria bacterium
CATGAACGAACGCATTCATCGCCTGTTTCACCACGAAGCCACGCCCGGCATCCTGCTGGTCATCGCGGCGCTGCTCGCGATGCTGGCAGAGAACTCGGTCGCCAAGCCGCTCTACGACGCGCTGATGGGCACGCCGGTCGCGGTGCAGATCGGCAAGCTCGAGGTCGCCAAACCGCTGCTTCTGTGGATCAACGACGGCCTGATGGCCGTTTTCTTCTTCGTCATCGGTCTCGAGCTCAAACGCGAGATCCTCGACGGCGAACTGCGCGACCCCCGGCAGGTGGTGCTGCCCGGCATCGCCGCGATCGGCGGCATCGTGGTGCCTTCGGGAATTTATGCGCTTATCAATTACGACGACCCCGTTGCGCTGCGCGGCTGGGCGATCCCGGCCGCCACCGACATCGCCTTCGCACTCGGCGTTCTGGCGCTGTTGGGTACCCGGGTGCCACGCAGCCTGAAGCTGTTCCTGCTCTCGCTGGCGATCATCGACGACATCGGCGCGATCCTGATCATCGCGCTGTTCTACACCGCCGACCTGTCGGTCGCCTCGCTGGTGGTCGCCTCGATCTGCCTGGTGGTCCTGTTCGCGATCAACCGCGCCCGGGTACTCCACCTCGGGCCCTACATCGTCGTCGGTTTGATCCTCTGGGTCTCGGTGCTCAAGTCCGGAGTGCACGCCACGCTCGCCGGCGTCACCCTCGCCTTCTTCATCCCCAACCTGCCGGTCAGCCAGGAACGCACCAGGACCTTGTGCCGCGAGGTCGAGGATGGCCTGCACCCGTGGGTGATGTTCGCGATCCTGCCGCTGTTCGCATTCGCCAACGCCGGGGTGCCGCTGGAGGGCATGTCCTTCGAGCGACTGCTCGATCCGGTGCCGCTGGGTATTGCGCTCGGCCTGTTCCTGGGCAAGCAGCTGGGGGTGTTCGGTTTCGCGTACGCGACCATCAAGCTCGGCCTGGCCCCGACGCCCAAGGGCTCCGGACTGATCCACGTCTACGGTGTCAGCGTGTTGACCGGCATCGGCTTCACCATGAGCCTGTTTATCGGCTCGCTGGCATTCGAGATCGGTGGGCCCGACTACGCCGTCGACGACCGCCTCGGCATCCTGGCCGGGACGTTCCTGTCAGGCGTGCTCGGCTACCTGGTACTGCGCTTCGCGCCGACGGCAAAGACGCCCTAACGCGTGGTTCGTCGGGAGGGGTCAGAGTAAGCTTACTCTGACCCCTTATCAATCAGTGTTCGACGCGGATCAGCCCGTCGACCGGAAAGCCGCTCTCGGCGGCCTGCGCGACCAGGCGTGCGTAGACATCCGGCGCGAGTTCCGGCTCGCGCGCGAGGATCCACAGGTAATCGCGGCTCGGGCCGGCGACCAGCGCCCAGCGGTAGTCGGGGTCGAGCGCGAGCACGTGGTAGCCACCGTAGAACGGGCCGAAGAACGAAACCTTCAGAGACGCGACCCCCGCCTCGCCAATCGGGTAGGCTCGCCCCTCCGCCTCCTTCCACGCGCCGCTCTCGGCATCGAAGCCGCGGTTGAGCACGCGGATGCCGCCGTCGTCGCGCCGGCTGTAGTCGGCGGTGACCCGGTTCAGGCCGCGCTCGAACGAGTGATCGAGACGCGCGACCTCGTACCAGCGTCCCAGGTAACGTTCGAGCTCGAAGCCTCGCACCGGCTCGAGACCCTCGGGCACGCCGGTGCAGGCAGTCAAGATAAGAACGGCCGTCGCAATGACGGCCGTCCTGATCCGCGACAGGTGCCTCAAGGTCTGATCAGCCCGCCGCCTTGAGCTCCAGTCGGCGCGCGTGCAGGGTCGGCTCGGTGTAGCCGTTCGGAATCTCGCGCCCCTTGAATACCAGGTCGAGCGCCGCCCGGTAGGCGATGCCGTCGTAGTCCGGCGCCATCGGCGTGTAGGCCGGGTCGCCGGCATTCTGGCGATCGACTACCTCGGCCATGCGCTTGAAGGTCGCCTCGACCTGCTCGCGGGTGACGATGCCGTGGTGCAGCCAGTTGGCGATGTGCTGGCTGGAGATACGCAGCGTCGCACGGTCCTCCATCAGGCCGACGTCGTTGATGTCCGGAACCTTCGAGCAGCCGACGCCCTGGTCGACCCAGCGCACGACGTAGCCGAGGATGCCCTGGGCGTTGTTGTCGAGTTCCTGCTGCTTCTCTTCGTCCGACCAGTTCGGCTCGCTCGCGACCGGGATGGTCAGGATGTCGTCGAGGCTGGCGCGGCGGCCGCCGGCCTCCAGCTCGGCCTGGCGTGCGGCGACGTCGTACTGGTGGTAGTGCATGGCGTGCAGCGTGGCCGCGGTCGGCGACGGCACCCAGGCGCAGTTGGCGCCGGCTTTCGGGTGACCGATCTTGGCCTCGACCATCCCCTTCATCTCGTCGGGCATGGCCCACATGCCCTTGCCGATCTGCGCCTTGCCGCGCATGCCGCAGGCGAGGCCGACGTCGACGTTCCAGTCCTCGTAGGCGAGGATCCACGGCGCCCCCTTCATGTCGCCCTTGCGGATCATCGGCCCGGCCTCCATCGAGGTGTGCATCTCGTCGCCGGTGCGGTCGAGGAAGCCGGTGTTGATGAAGATCACCCGTTCCTTCGCGGCACGGATGCACTCCTTGAGGTTGACCGTGGTGCGCCGCTCCTCGTCCATGATGCCGACCTTGAGGGTGTTGCGCGGCATGCCGAGGGCGTCCTCGACGCGGCCGAACAGCTCGCAGGTGAAGGCGACCTCCTCGGGGCCGTGCATCTTCGGCTTGACGATGTACATGCTGCCGGAGCGCGAGTTGCGGTACTTGCCGACCTGCTTGATGTCGTGCAGCGCGATCAGCGCGGTGACCATCGCGTCGAGGATGCCCTCCGGTGTCTCGTTGCCGTCGGCGTCGAGCACCGCCGGGTTGGTCATCAGGTGGCCGACGTTGCGCACCAGCAGCAGGCTGCGCCCGGGCAGGGTCAACGTCGAGCCGTCCGGCGCGGTGTACTCGCGATCCGGGTTGAGCACGCGCTCGAGCTGATTGCCGCCCTTGTCGAAGGTGGCCGCGAGGTCGCCACGCATCAGGCCGAGCCAGTTGGCGTAGACCAGCGCCTTGTCTTCGCCATCGACCGCGGCAACCGAATCCTCGCAGTCCTGGATGGTGGTGATCGCCGATTCGAGGACGACGTCCTTGACCCCGGCGGCGCTCTGCTTGCCGATGGTGTGCTCGGAATCGATCTGGATCTCCACGTGCAGGCCGTGGCGGACCAGCAGCACCGAGCCCAGGTGATCGCCCTCCTGGAGATAGCCGGCGAACTGTGCCGGGTCGGCCAGGCCGGTGGCCGTACCGTTGGCCAGCGTCGCCTGCAGCGCGCCGTCGATCACCGTGTAGGCAGAGACGTCGGCGTGACCGCCGGTCGCCAGCGGCGCGCTCTGATCGAGGAACGCCATGGCCGTGGCGATCACCTTGTCGCCACGTTTCGGGTTGTAGCCGCCGCTCCTCTCACAGCCCCCGTCCTCACCGATCACGTCGGTGCCGTAGAGGGCGTCGTAGAGGCTGCCCCAGCGCGCATTGGCGGCATTCAACGCAAAGCGGGCGTTGCTGACCGGCACCACCAGCTGCGGGCCGGCGATGGTGGCGATCTCGGGATCGACGTGGTCGGTGGTGATGCCGAAGGCTTCACCCTCCGGAACCAGGTAGCCGATCTCCTCGAGGAACGCCTTGTAGGCTGCAGCGTCGTGGGCTTGACCGCGGCGCTCGACGTGCCAGGCGTCGATCCTGGCCTGCATGGCGTCGCGCTTGTCCAGCAACTCACGGTTGCGCGGCGCGAGGTCGCGCAGGATTTCCGCCAGCGCCCTCCAGAACGCCTCCGGCTCGATACCGGTTCCCGGCGCGGCCTGGTCACGCACCAGGTCGTGCAGGGGCTGTGCAATCTGCAGGCCTTCGATCACCACGCGTTCACTCATCCCGAAACTCCTCAAGCTGCTGGGTCGGCCACGGCGACTATGGCGCGTGGCCGGTCATGGCGGATCGCCCGCTGGGGCGACGGAAAGTGGGCGATGATAGCAGAGCCGGGCGGGCGTAGCCGCCCACGGCGATCAACTGCCCGGTGGCGGCAGCCAGCCACCGACCGCCTGCAGCACGGCCTGGTCGCCGCGTGGCGTGACCCAGGCAGCGACGGCATGGCGCTCGGCACCCGATTCGGTCAGCGGTAACGTGAACCCGGCGGTCAGGACGCGATCGCCAGCGATCAGCGGCACGCGCCGGTAGTCGAGCACCACGAAGTCGTGACGCAGCGCGCGACCGGCGTTCTCGCCGGCCCCCACTTCGGTGGTGAGCCCGAAGCCGAGCCTGGCCACGTGCAACTCGAGCTGACCCGCGTCACGCGCCTCGCCTTGCGGGTCGAATCGCGCGGCGATGCGCTCGCCGTCCACCTCGAGCCCGAGCACCCCGGCGTGCATGCCGCTGCCGATCTGCGGCTTGCGGCCACGGAACCAGCCACGCCATTCGCGGCCGTCGACGACGAATCCCGGCGTGTAGACCGAACCCACGCGACCGCTGCTGGCGTAGCTGCGCTGGCGCTGGCTGTGGGCGGCGCGGGCGAAACGGTCCGGCCAGCCGATGTAGTCCCAGTAGTCGACGTGGAACGCGACCGGCACCAGCTCGCGCCACAGCCGCGGATCGTCTCGCAGGCCGCTCAACCAGCGGTCCGCGGGCGGGCAACTGCTGCAGCCCTCGGAGGTGTAGAGCTCGAGCAGCGTGGCGCGTGTATCGGGACTTTCGAGTTCGACTGGCGCGGCCCAGGACCGCATCGCGATCAGCAGGGCACACGGCAGCAGCGTCCATCTCACCCACCCCATACCTGTATCCGCCCTGATCTGCCGGTTCACAGAATCGGACCGCACCGGACACGGGCAGTTCCTGCGACACCTCGGGGCGTGAGCGCGGGGTGAGCGCATGCCGGAAACACCAGACGAGTCGCCTCCCCGGAGGCCATGCGAAAGCCACCCACGCACAATGCACGCGATGCTATAGTCGCGGACCTCACTGCTGCATACGATCCGAACGCCGCACGCAGCGCGACCGCGCACTCCCCTGCCCCGCTGCGCCGCAACCGGGTACGTGGCGGATGCCGTTGGCGCCGTGCAGCGAATCGTGGAACATACCGCCCCAAACCCGTCATGACCCTACGATGAACGAACCCAGGCAAGCCCCTCCCTCACGCACCACCCGTCTGCTGATGGCCGGCTTCTGCGCGATCAACGCAGCACTGCTGTTCCTCTGCCTGATGCACCTGCCATTTGGCTACAAGCCGTTGAAGCTGGCGATTGTCGGCTGGGCCCAGGCATCGCCACGCATCGACATCGTGTTCGGATTCTGCCTGTTCCTGGCGGTGGTCACCTACCACGGCATGCGGCGCCTGCCGCCCGACTGGAAGACGCGTCTGCTCTATTTCAAGCCGCGCTTCGCCCACCCCGCCCACGGGGCGTTCTTCAGCCTCAAGGAACCACCGTTCGATCGCAAGCCGCTGCTGGTCGCCTACCCGGAGATCAAGGACGCCGCCTACCACCCGGACGTGCAGATGACGACCTGGTGCAAGCTGCTCGAGCGCCACGCTGAAGTCCCGCTCGTGGCCGGCTCGCAGACCGGCTGGCACCTGCTGCGTGATTTCTACCTGATCGCGCTGGTGTTCCTGCTGGCGTTCCTGCTGACCTGGCCGCTCAACAGCGACGTCAACATGGCCCTCGCCTTCTCCTACCTCTTCCTGTTCGGCGTGCAGACCCTCTTCCTGATGTTCAGTGCACGCGGCACCGCGCGCCGCCTGGTACATAACGTACTCGCGGTGGAGCTCGGCATCGCCGGCACGACCGGCATCAACAAAGAGAAAAAGAACAAACCGGGCAAGGCCAAGACCGGCAAGAAGCAGAAACGCTTCTGACCCTCCAGGCGCCGCTCAACGCGGCGCAAGCAGCGCTCCAAGCTTAGGCGCCCCCAGATCGGTGGCCTGCGCCAGGAACAGCTCGGCAGTGGCCAGCGCATCGAGCAGCGCGTTGTGCGCCCGGTAACGCGGCAGGCCACGCCGCGCGCGCGCACCGCCAAGACGCAGGTCGCCGCGCTGCGGCGTGATGCCCGCGCGACGCAGCGCGGTGAACTCAAGCGCCAGCGTATCGATCGCCGGACCGACGAACGGTGCGCCGAACAGCTCCCGGCAGGCACGCGACAGGAAGTTCACCTCGGTGGCGACGTGGTGGCCGACCAGGACGCGACCGGCGAGCGCCTCGAGCAGTTCCCCGATCACCGTCTCGGCGGATTTCCCCTCGGCGGCGAGGTCGTGGGTGATGCCATGGATGACCACGGTTTGCGACGGCAGCTCGCCACGCGGCCGGACCAGCCGGTGGCGGCAGGAAGCGAGGTGCACGGAGGCGTGGCTGATGCCGAGATAGCCGGCGCTGATGATCTCGTGACGCAACGGGTCGGTTCCGGTGGTCTCGAAATCCAGCACCAGGTAGTCGACGTCGGTCCAGTCCCTGGCGAGGTCGACGGACGGATGCTCGAGATAGTCGCGCAGAGGACCCGGCGCCGCACGCCTCTGCCAGCCACGCCGGCGTAGCTCCAACCCGGCGCGGCGCCACCAGGACACGCGAAACTCAGCTGAAGGTGCTGGTCTGGAAGCGCGAGGCGAGCGAGCCCTGCATGGTGCGCACCACCGCGAACGCCTCCTTGAGGTGATTGCGCTCGAACGGCGACAGCGCGTCCGGCGACATGAAGTTGTCGGCCGCCTCACCGGCGCGGATCTGTCGCGCCTGGTGCTGGATGCGTACGTGGCTGATGAACTCGAGCGCGTCACGCAGGTCCTGCTGCCCCTGGCTGCTGACCCCACTGCCCTCGAGCGACGACGACAGGCGGTCCTGGGTGTTGACCGCGTCGACCCCGGCTGCCAGCGCGTAGACACGCGCCAGGTCGACGATCGGGATGATGCCGTTGTGCTTCATGTCGAAGGTGTGGTCGTGCTCGCCGCCCCGGATCAGCACGAAGTTGCGGAAGAAGCCCAGTGGCGGCTGGTGGGTCAGTGCATTGGCCGCCATGTGGGCGAGGAAGATGCTCTTGCCGCGCGTCAGCTCGAGCACGTGCTCGCGCAACTCCTGGAACAGCCCCTCGTCACCGTGGATGCAGCGCAGGTCGAAGAATACGCAGGTCAGCATCAGCGCCTTGGGCTCGGGCTGGTTGACCCACTTGTCGAAATACCCCTTCCAGGTCGCCAGCGGCTGCCGCCACTCATCGGTCATGGCCATCATCTCGCCCGGACAGTAGACGTAACCGCACGCGTCGAGACCGTCGCATACACGCTTCGAGAGCGTGCGGAAGTAGTCGCCGTGCTGCGCCTCGTCAAAGGCGTCGTCGATCAGCATGCAGTTGTCCTGGTCGGAGCGCGCGGTCTGCTCGTTACGCGCCTGGGACCCGGCCGCGACCCAGGCGTAGGGCACCGGCGGCGGCCCGAGCTCGGCTTCTGCAAGCTGCAGCAGGCGCGTGGTCACCGCGTCGCCGAGGGCGGTGATGATGTGGCCGATGCTTTGCGCGCTGGCTCCGGCATCGGACAAGTTGACCAGTAGCTGCGGGATCTTGGCGGTCGCCTCACGCATGCGCTCGAGCGAGGTCTGCTTGTAGATGTCGCCGACCAGGTAGACCGCCGAGGTGGCCTGGCGCTTGGTCAGGTCGGTCGCGGTGATCATCCCGGCCACGCGGTCGCCATCGACCACCGGCAGGTGGTGGATGTTCTTGCGCGCCATCAACAGCATCGCCTCGAAAGCAAAATCGCCGATCTCGATCGCGAGCGGATCGGGTGTCATGACCTCGCTGACCGGGCCGCGGCAGTCGAGCTGCCGCGCGACGACGCGGTTGCGCAGGTCGCGGTCGGTGACGATGCCGACCAGACGTTCATCCTCGGTGATCAGCATCGACGAGACGCGGTGTTCGCTCATACGCTTGGCGACGTCGCAGATCGAGCGATCCGGTGGCTCGGTAATCGGCGTGCGAGCGATGAGGTCGCGTACCGGGGTTGTCATCAGGTTGATCGCCGGTCCCTGGTCGTCTGGCTCGGGACGGTACTCGATGGCACGTGCCAGCGATTTCTCGCCGAGCAGGCCAAAGAAGTAGGCGACCGCCGGATGCGCCTCGCACAACGCGTCGATCTCGACGACCGGAAGCAGGTAGACCAGGCAGTCCTCAGCGCGCGGTAGCCGAACAGATCACCCTCGCCGAGGCGTGCGAGCAGCTCGCCATCCGTGTTGGTCACCTCGATCGCACCGCTGCGCAGGATGTGCAGGTGGTCGATGGCCTGCTCCGGTTCGAGCACTGTCGCCTCCCGCTTGAAGTAGCGGATCTCGATCGTACCGACCAGCTTCGACAGCGCCGTGTCCGAGAGCTGGTCGAACGGGTGGTGGGCGGCGAGGAAATCGCGGATCTCTAGCAGTTCGACATCCATGACGGGGAATCCCAGGTTTGCTTCTGAACTTGGGGCGTAATGGTAGCGCGTCGAGATGACATTGCGGGGACCCTTGGCGCGAAAAACCACGCCGAGAACGCTGGCGGTATCTCCACAGAAGCCTCCACCTGGATCGGGCTCTGCCATGTTCGAGGCCAGGGGGCCACTCCGGCGGGGGAGCTTCGGCTTGCGGCAGCGCCGCCCACGGTGCGACTCCTGCGCCCAAAAAAAACGAGCCCCGCCGAAGCGGGGCTCGCATCAATCCTGAGTGGATCGATTAATGGCCAGTCGCGGTACCGGCACCCTTCGGGACACGGATGTCCTCGACGAGAGCCTGGATGTGCTCTGGCGGATCACCGGTCAGCTTCGAGACCGTCAGCGCGACGGCGAAGTTGAAGATCGCGCCGATCGCACCGAAGGCATTCGGCTCGATGGTGAAGAACCAGTTCGGCTTCATGTCACCAAGGAACGCGGTGCTCTTGATGAACATGATGCCCTTGTGCTGGAACACGTAGAGCAGCGTGATCGTGATACCCGCGATCATGCCGGCGATGGCGCCCTCACGATTCACGTGAATCGAGAAGATACCCATCATCAGCGCCGGGAAGATCGACGATGCAGCCAGACCGAACGCAAGGGCCACGGTACCTGCCGCGAAGTCCGGCGGGTTGAGGCCCAGATACCCGGCGAGGGCGATCGCACCGGCCATCGCGATACGCGAGGCCAACAGCTCACCCTTCTCCGAGATGTCCGGCATGAACACGCCCTTGAGCAGGTCATGCGAGATCGACGAGGCGATGGCGAGCAGCAGGCCCGCCGCGGTGGACAGCGCTGCTGCGAGACCACCGGCCACGACGATCGCGATCACCCAGTTCGGCAGCCCGGCGATCTCCGGGTTGGCCAGCACCATGATGTCACGGTCGACCTTGACCATCTCGTTGCCCTTCCAGCCGAAGGACGCAGCCTTGGCAGCCATATCCGGGTTCTTGTCGTTGTAGAACTGGATGCGGCCGTCGCCGTTCTTGTCCTCGTACTTCAGCAGGCCGGTCTTCTCCCAGTTCAGGAACCACTGCGGGGCGTCGGCGTAAGCCAGGTTGCCCGTCGGGGAACCGATCTCACCGGTCTGGATGGTGTTGGTCAGGTTCAGGCGAGCCATGGCGCCAACCGCCGGAGCGGCCGTGTACAGGATCGCGATGAAGACCAGCGCCCAGCCAGCGGACGAACGGGCGTCCTTGACCTTCGGCACGGTGAAGAAGCGGATGATGACGTGCGGCAGGCCAGCGGTACCGATCATCAGGGAGAACGTGTAGACCACCATATTGATGGTACTGATCCTGAATTTATCGGTGTAGCTGCCGAATCCGAGTTCCGTCAGCACCTGGTCGAGACGGTCGAGCAGGAAGGTGCCACTGCCGTCAGCCATGGTGCTGCCGAGACCCAGCTGCGGAAGCGGGTTGCCGGTCAGCTGCAGCGAGATGAAGATCGCCGGGATGGTGTACGCGGTGATCAGCACGCAGTACTGGGCGATCTGGGTGTAGGTAATACCCTTCATGCCACCGAGAACCGCGTAGATGAACACGATACCCATGCCGATGTAGAGGCCAGCGTCGTAGCTCACCGCCAGGAAGCGGGAGAACGCCACGCCGATGCCCTTCATCTGGCCGATAACGTAGGTCACCGAGGCGATGATCAGGCAGATGACCGCAACGATGCGGGCCGCCTGCGAGTAGTACCGCTCACCGATGAACTCCGGCACCGTGAACTTGCCGAACTTGCGCAGGTACGGAGCCAGCAGCATCGCCAGCAGCACGTAGCCGCCGGTCCAGCCCATCAGGAAGACCGCACCGCCGTAGCCGAAGAAGGCGATCAGGCCAGCCATCGAGATGAACGACGCCGCGGACATCCAGTCGGCCGCGGTGGCCATGCCGTTGGCGACCGGGTGAATGCCCTTGCCGGCGACGTAGAATTCGCCAGTGGTGCTCGCTCGAGCCCAGATGGCGATGCCGATGTACAGCGCGAAGGTCGCGCCGACAACGACGTAAGTCAGGGTTTGAAGATCCATGATTTAGTGTCTCCCCCTCAGTCTTCTTCGACGCCGTGTTCCCGATCTAGCTTGCCCATCATCGTGGCGTAGACATAGATCAGGATCAGGAACGTGTAGATGGAACCCTGCTGAGCAAACCAGAAGCCGAGCTGATAACCGCCCATTCTGATGCTGTTTAGGGGTTCCACTAGGATGATGCCGAACAGGTACGAGGCGACGAACCAGATGACCAGCAGGATGCTGACCAGCTTGACGTTCGCTTTCCAGTACGCAGCGGCAGAGGCATTGAGTGTCATGTGACTTTTCCTCCTCGCTCATTACGTTGTTGCAACAGTGCCGGTGAGCACGCCACGTGATTCCTTGCCACCTGGCTTTCTCGCGTGGCGCCCTTTGCGGCTATTCCGTTAACCATGGACTACCCACCGCCCAACTTATAAGCAGGATACAGGCCATGACGCGATGAGATTCTTAAGTAGCTATTAAATATGGATATTTATAATTTTGCACCGCGGTACTGCACGGCAGACTGTTACCCCAGGAAACGGCCATGAGGGCTCAAGGTAACACCCAGGTGTTACCTTGAGTAACGCGCCGACAGCGGTGTTGAAATCGTTTCAGGCGCGGGGAGCGACCTTCTCGAGCGCCCGTTCCCGCGCCGCGTCGCTCGCCGCCAGCAACCGGTAGGCGTAGTAGGTCTTGTAGATGTTGGTGACGTAGCTGACCGTCTCGCGACCGACCCGTTTCGCGGCGATCCGCTCGACATGGCCGAACCAGACGTTCGGGTCGAGTCCCTGGGCCTCCGCCTCACGTCGCAGCCGGCCGACCCGCGTCGGCCCGGCGTTGTAGGCAGCGATCGCGAACAGCTCACGGTTCAATTCGTCGATCCCCGGTTCGTTGAAGTAGTTGTCGATCAGGTAGCGCAGGTACTTGATCCCGGCGTGGATGTTGCCCTCGAGCTCGCGGATGTTTGCGATGCCGACGTACTTTCCCGTCGCGGGCAGCAACTGCATGATGCCGACGGCCCCCGCCGGGCTGCGCACGTCGTGGTCGAGACGCGACTCCTGGTAACCCTGCGCGAGAGCCAGCAGGTAGTCGATCTCGTACTGCTCGGCGTAGCGGCGAAACAGTTCGTCGACGTCATCGAACCTCAGCCGGCCACTGGCCCGGAGGGCGTCACGAACGTAACGCGTGCTCTCCGTGTAGCGTTTGATGACGGTGTTGCCGAACAGTGTGCCCTGGCGGTGCGTGCGGGCGAA
>JAACFL010000097.1 GCA_009937385.1 Gammaproteobacteria bacterium
CGACCGCCGAGCGAAGCGCGCTCGCTGATCCTGCAGGCCACCATCGGCTGCTCGTGGAACCGTTGCAGCTTCTGCGAGATGTACACCGACCGCCGCTTCCGTCCACGCCCGACCGACGAGGTGCTCGCAGAGATCTCGGCCATGGCGCGCCATCCGGTTCGCTACCGGCGCGTGTTCCTGGCAGACGGCGACGCGCTGGTGCTCTCCAACCGCCGCTTGCTGCCCCTGCTCGCCGCGATCCGCGAGCAGCTGCCCTGGGTGACGCGCGTGGCCTGCTACGCCTCGCCGTCGAACCTGCTGCACAAGTCGCCCGACGAGCTCGCCGAACTGCGCGCCGCCGGCCTGCGCCTGGTCTACCTCGGCATCGAGTCGGGGGACGACGAGGTGCTCGTGCACACCGCCAAGGGGGCGACCCACGCCGAGACCGTCTCCGCGCTGCAACGCGCCGGCACGGCCGGGCTGAAGCGCTCGGTGATGATCATCAACGGCCTCGGTGGGCGAGACCTCAGCGACCGCCACGCCGACGCCTCCGCCGCGCTGCTGAACGCGACCCAGCCCGAGTACGTCTCGGTGCTGGCACTGATGCTCCACGACGACGGCCGGCGTCACCGTGCCGCATTCGGCCCCGCCTGGCAGGCGCTGGACGATCTCGAACTGCTTCTGGAACTTCGGCGCATGCTTGCCGCATGTGAACTCGAGCGCTCGCTGTTCCGCAGCAACCACGCCTCCAACCGGCTCGCGCTCGCCGGCACCCTGAATCGTGACCGCACACGCCTGATCGGAGAGATCGAAGCCGTGCTCAACGGTGCGCGGGCCCGGCTGCGCCCGGCGGCCGGACTGCGCCTGTGAAGTCGAGCGACGCCACGCCGGCGCCCACCCTCGATCCTGCGACGCTGCAGCGCCTGCGCGACCTCCTCGCCCGGCCGACCGCGCCCTACCGTGAGGCGGCGGTGCATGCCTGGGCCGTCGACCGCCTGACCGCGGCCAACGTGCCGTGCTGCGAGGACCCGGACGGCAACCTCATCGTCGGCGCCGCCACGCTCGCCGACTACCGCCGAGCGCTGGCGCGTCGTGACGACGGTGCGGCGGTGGTGCTGGTCGCGCACATGGACCACCCCGGCTTTCACGGCACGCGCTGGCTCGACGCACGGCGGCTCACCGTGCGCTGGCACGGTGGCGGGCCGGTGCGCCATCTGCGAGGGGCGCGCGTCTGGGTCAGCCTCGACGGGGTGCGCGAGTGGTCCGGCGTGATGCAGGAGCCGCAACCGGCACGGCACGGGCACGGCCTGGCGCACGCGGTGGTGCAACTCGACGCGCCGCTGGCACCGCGCCCGGCGGCAGCGCGACTCTACGGTGGTCTCGCGTTCCGCGCTCCGAGCTGGCGGGCCGGGCACCGGCTCTACACCCGGGTGGCCGACGACCTGACCGGGGTGTTCGCGATCGTCGAGACGGCGATCCGCGTGCGCAGGCGCCGACCCGATGCGCCTGCGCTCTTCGGCCTGCTGACCCGCGCCGAGGAGGTGGGCTTCGTCGGCATGCTCGCCCACCTCGAGGGTGGCTGGCTGCAGCGGGCCCGGCGACCGCTGCTCTGCATCAGCCTGGAGGCCTCGCGCCACGGCCCCGGAGCACGGCTCGGTGGCGGCCCGGTGGTGCGCCTGGGTGACCGCCAGGGTCCATTTGCACCGGACGGCAGCCGACGCCTCGATGCAATCGCCACGCGCCTGCTGCAGGGCCGCTACCAGCGCCGGCTGATGGACGGCGGCAGCTGCGAGGCGAGCGCGATGCTCGCCTACGGCCTGCCGACCGCCGGGCTAGCGCTGCCGCTGGGCAACTACCACAACCAGAATCTGGACGGTGGCCAGGACGCCAGCCGGCCGGGTGGACCGGCACCCGAGTTCGTCGATCTACGCGACATCGCCGGCTTGCTGACGCTGTGCCGGGGCCTCGTGGGCAAAGCCTGGCCGAACGACCCCTGGGCGCCGGTCCGGGAGCGCCTCAGGCGACGCCTGCGCGGCGCACGCCGTCAGCTCGCCAGGCGCTGACCTCCGCGCTCGGTCAGTCGTCCAGCTCGAGGAAGGCGCACAACTCCGTCCAGATCACCTCCAGCGAGGGATCCAGGCTGTGACCGTCGGCGAGCAGCACGACCCGGGCGGCACGGTTCTCGCGCAGGTAGTCGATGCTGCGCTGGTAGGGAACGGTCGGGTCGTCGATGCCATGGAAGACCAGGGCGGGCACCTGCCTGGCGAACGGGGTCGCATCGTGCCGCGCCAGGTCGCGGACCAGGTCGTAGTGCAGCGCGCGCTGGGCCGCGTCGGCCGCTTCGGGCAATTGCAGGCTGCCGTCACGCTGCCAGCGCGCCATGGTCTCGGCACCGAACAACGACTCGAGCAGGGCTCCGAAACCGAAGGCCGGGGCGAGCAGCACCAGCCGCTCGACGCGCGGATCCTGTTCCGCCAGCAGCGCGGCGAGGTAACCACCGAAACTCGAGCCGATCAGCGTGACCGGGCCCGGCTCCCCGGCGAGCAGCGCATCGAGGACCGCCATCTGGCGGGTCAGGGTCAGGTGCGAGAAGTCGCCGGCATTGAGGTCGGGCACCTCGAGTTCGACGCCGTGTCGCGCAAGGTGTGTGCCGAGCCAGGCGGCCTTGTGCGAACCGGGACCCGAGGCGAAGCCGTGCAGGTAGAGACAGTGGGCCATCGAATCCGGCATTGCGCGACGCGCCTCAGAGGCTCGCGCGGTAGGTCTCGAGAGCGCTACGCACCTGGGCGAACTCGCTGCCAAGGTTCCCGAACAGGTCGCGCAGCGAGGGATCGGCGGCATCCTGCCTGGCCCGCTGGTGCATCTCCGAGCAGCGCTCGCTGAAACGACGTGCGCCGACGTTGGCGCTGCTGCCCTTGAGGGTATGCGCGACCTGGACCAGCACCTCGGGATCACGGTCGATTGCCTGGTCGAGTTCGTCCAGGCGTCGCGCGGTATCGTCGAGGTAGGCGTCGATCAGTTCACGAATCTCCTCACCCATCACCTCGCGAAGCTCGTCCAGGACCGCAGGGTCGACGGCGTCAGCGACGGGCGAAGCAGGTTCTGGGGCCTCCGCTTCTGCGGCCTGGGCCGCGACCTGCTCGACCGGAGCGCCCTCGTCGACCGGCACGTCGGCCTCGGTGTGACACCAGTAATCTATCGTCTGCTTCAGATCGATGATGCGCACCGGCTTGGCGAGGTAGTCGTCCATGCCCGCGGCAAGACACTTCTCGCGCTCGCCACCGAGCGCATGTGCGGTCATGGCGACGATCGGCAGGCGCTTGCCCTCGGTCTCGCGCGCGCGGATCTCACCAGCGGCGGTGTAGCCGTCCATGACCGGCATCTGGCAGTCCATCAGAACCAGGTCGTAGTCGGTGCGCCCGATCGCCGCGAGCGCCTGCTCACCATCGCCGACGGCATCGGCCTGGTAGCCGAGCTTGCGCAGCATGCCGGCCGCCACCTTCTGGTTGACCAGGTTGTCCTCGACCACCAGGATGCGCCCGGACTTTGGCCGGGTGACGGCTGTACGCGGTCGGTGTGCGCGGGACTGCAGCCCGGTCACCTGGATCAGCGTGTCGAACAGCTGCGACTGACTGACCGGCTTGTTGAGGTAGCCGGCGATGCCGCTGCGCAACGCCTCGTCGGCGGCCACGGAGCCTCCATAGCGGGTGACCATCACCAGCTTCGGTTTACCGAAGCGTGGGTCGTCACCGATGCGCTCGGCGAGCTCGATGCCATCCATCTCCGGCATCAACCGGTCGAGGATGACCAGTTCGAACGGGCGCGACTCCTCGGCCATGGCCGTCTCGAGTCGCTCCAGCGCTTCCTGGCCACTGTTGACCGCATCGCAGTCGACGTGCCAGGCGGCCAGGAGACTGCGCAGGTAGGCGCGGCTCACCGCGCTGTCGTCGACCACCAGGACACGCAGTCCCTCGAGCGAGTCGCGGGTGCTGGCGGCCTTTGCCTTACCCAGTCCACGCGCCGCTCGCAGCGGGATCGTGAACCAGAAGCGGGTGCCGAGCCCGGGAGCGCCATCGACGTCGATCTCACCGCCGAGCATGCGCACCAGCTCGGAACAGATCGCGAGCCCCAGCCCGGTGCCACCATAACGCCGGGTGATTGAGCCATCGGCCTGTGCGAACGGTGCGAACAGCTGCTCCCGCTTGTCCGGGTCGAAGCCGATGCCGCTGTCCTCGACCTCGAAGCGAACCGGCAGGCTCCCGTCCTCGTGCGTGTTGCCGTTGGCCGTCACGCGCAGGGCGATGTGCCCGTCACTGGTGAACTTCAGCGCGTTGTCGACCAGGTTGGAGAGGACCTGGCGAATGCGCACGACGTCGCCGCAGACCTGGCGTGGCAGGCCGATGTCGACCTCGCTTTCGAAGTTCAGACCGGCAGAACGGGCGCGCACGCCAAACAGGTCGCCGATCTCCGAGACCAGGCGGTCGAGGTCGAAATCCACGCTCTCGATCTGCAACTGGCCGGCCTCGATCTTGGAATAGTCGAGAAGGTCATTGATCAGCGCGAGCAGCACGTCACCCGAAGCGTGGGCCATCCCGACGTACTCGAGCTGTTCGCCCTTGATCTCGCCGTCCTCGAGCAGCGAGAGCATGCCGAGCAGGCCGTTGATGTGGGTGCGTATCTCGTGGCTGGCATTGGCCAGGAATTCGCCCTTGGTGCGATTGGCATGCTCGGCGACATTGCGCGCATGCTCGAGCTGGCGCTCCATGTCACGTCGGGCGTGCACCTCTTCCTCGAGTTGCGCGTTGATGCGCTTCAGGTCGGCGGTGCGCGCGTCGACGCGCGCCTCGAGACCATCCAGGGCGCTGGCACGCGCGGCCTCGACCTGCATGCGCTCGATTTCGCTCTGCGCCCGCGAGGCGATGATCTGGATCAGCGAAGAAGAGACGTCCACGGGGTCGATCGACCGCGCGTCGAGCAGCACCAGGATGCCGATGACCTGCTCCTGTGTGTCGACCAGAGGCGTGCCCGCGTAGCTATCGACGCCCATCTCCTGCAGCAGGCGATCCCCGGGGAACGACTGCTGCACGCCACTCGGGTAGAAACAGACCCCGCTTCGCAAGACGTTCTCGCACGGCGTGCCCGGTAACCGGTAACTGATATTGCCGGCAAGCTTGCCGTGGGCGTGCACGGCGAGGGTGTCGACCTGCTGCGGGTCGTTGGTATTGAGCTGGGCGATGAAGACGTAGGAGTAGCCGAGCTTGTTGCCGAGGAAATCGACGAGCCCCTCGAAAAGCGGCACACCCGACTTCGTCGACAGCAGTGCCGCGAGCTCGTTCATCGCCTGGAGGTAACGATCGTAGCTGCGCATCTGCCACAGGTAGGCAGCCGCCAGCGCGGTGAAGCCAAACAGGGCAACGGCCGCGAGGGTGACGAACAGCAGTGTGGCATCGTGGATCTCGCGCATGGTCGCGGCATGCAGCGCATTGGCCGTGTCATGGTGGCGGCGGTGCATCTCGTCGGCCAGCTCGCTGACCTCGAGCGCGCTGCGCTGCATCGACTCGTAATCGCTACTGCGCGGTTCCGGGCTGTTCGCCAGCGGTCCCGCGATACGTGCCAGCTGTTCGTCCAACTCGGCGAGCTTGCGGTTGAATTGCCGCGATAGCAGCACATCGATCGCAAAGCCACTCTCACCCAGACGCAACCAATCGGCACGCGCGCTGCGGAACTGCTCTAGCAGAGGCTGCAGCCGCTTGGCGGTCGAGGGCCTGGTGGATTTTTCGGGCTGGGTTTCCGGGTGGTCGTCGAGGCTCAGCGCCGCCAGGTTTTCCGACAGACGATTGAGCGTTTCAGGAACCGGCGACAACGGGCCGCTCAGGTAGGTCGTGCGTGCCGAGAGGAGTTTCAACGCCTGGACACCATAGACCAGGGTGACGACGATCAATACCGCGAAGGCACCGATCAGCAGGCTTCTGCGCAGCGCCGAGGGCAGCCTCGGATCACCGCGTGGCAATTCGCTATCGATTTGGGTGCGGTCGCTCATCCGTGCCCAGGCCCACTGCCTTCTGCAATCCATGCCGTGGCCATTGCCGAGGCACGTGGCCAGTGGTTTTCCTGCGTGGCAGTTTGCAGCATGCCCGGTTCGGTTCGCAAACGCTCGTCGCCCCGGACTTCCTTCAGTTGTAGCGCGGCGCGGTGTCCCCCGGGCGGGTCTTGAAACGACGATAGGTCCACTGGTACTGCGCCGGCCGCTCACGCACGCATGCCTCGATCGCTTCGTTGAGTGCGGTCGCGGCAACCAACGGGTCGGAATCCGCCGCGGCGTCGGGCAATGGGCGCAGGTGCAGCCGGAAGCTGCCGCCCGCCCACCGCTCTGCGAAGGCGATCAGCAGCGTGGCCTGGCTGCGTCGGGCGAGGCGTGCGAAGAGCGTCATGGTCGATGCGGGCACGTCGAAGAACGGCGCCATGGCGCCATCTTGACCGGCATCCTGGTCAGGAAGAATGCCAACGCATTCGCCACGCTTGAGCGCGCGCAGCAACGCCTTGATCCCGCCGGCGTCGGTTGGCACCAGCTGCGCCCCGAAACGCTGGCGCCGCGCACGCACCAGAGGACCGAGTGCCTGCTGGCGAGGCGGTCGGTAGAGCGCCGTCAGCTGATAACCATGCAGCTGGGCGAAGTGACTGGTCATCTCCCAGCAGCCGAGGTGCGGGGCGGCGATCAGGACGCCCCGGCCACGCTCTCGGGCTGCGGCCAGCAACGCCTCCCCCTCGGTCTCCACGAACAGCCGCCGTACGCGCTCCGCAGGCCAGTCCCAGATCGCGCCCAGTTCGAGCAGCGCCTTGCCGGTCTCGCGCATCGTCTGGTGGGCCAGATGCGAGCGAGTCCCGGCATCGAGCTCCGGGAAGCAGAGGAGCAGGTTCGTATCCACGGTGCGTCGTGTGCGCCCATGTACCAGGTAGATCAGTTCACCCAGCACGGAGCCCAGTGCATGCGCCCAGCGCAATGGAAACAGGCCGACGACCCTCAGCAGCCACGCCATGGTGCGCGCCGGTCTGCCCCGGGCAGGCTCGGGTGCGTCGTTCTCCGGTGCCGGCACAGTCATGACCGCACCTTAGCCGGCCGCATCCACAGCCGGCAAGCAAGCGCAGTGGAACGCTTAGCTCGCCTGGAACCGGGTTAAACTGTGCGTTTCAACGTGGATTGCACTCAGGAGTCCAAGATGAGCGAGCCCGAGCTCAAGCACCTCAATCCGAAGCAGACCTGGGAGCTGCTGCAGCAGGAACCGCGCGCCATCCTGGTCGACATCCGCTCGACCATGGAGTACCTGTTCGTCGGGCACCCAAAGGGGTCGATTCACATCCCGTGGATGGACGAGCCGGACTGGACGGTGAATCCCAACTTCGTGCGGCGCGTGCGTGAACTGATGCTCGGTGGCGCAATCTGCGACGGCGAGAGTGGCTGCGCGCCGATCATCCTGATCTGCCGCAGCGGCAAGCGCTCGCTGGAGGCGGGTCGCAAGCTCCTGGAGGCCGGATTCGGCGAGGTCTACAACGTCCTCGAAGGCTTCGAGGGCGAGCTCGACGACGACCATCATCGCAGCACCCTCGGCGGCTGGCGCTTCGCCGGCCTGCCGTGGGAGCAGTGCTAACGCCCCATTCCCAAAGCAACAGCGGCGTCAGCAGACGCTCGACCGCGGTCATCTGCTGCAGGCCGCCAGAATGCGGACTCGTCCGGGTGAGCACGAAGATGTCACGGGTCAGCGGGTGGCAGGGGACCTGCAAGTCAAGAAAACGCCGGAGACCACCGCATCTAACGCCCCGCTGATCGCCGCGCCTGGGCCAACCGGATGCCCTCGTGCAGGATTGCTGGACCTGCACTGCGGGGGCAGAGCCGCGCCTCGGTGTCGTCGGTCATCTCCGGGCCGAACTCCGTGATGACCTGCAGCAGACCGGCATATGCCACCGTGCCGAACAACGCGGTCCGGTCACCGCGTAACAGCTGCAGAACTGCGAGCAAGCTCTGCATCAGGCCACAGCCGAACACGACTCTGCGAGTTTCGAGCGGCTCTACCAGCCGGTAGCCCAGGCAGAGGCGGGGGGTGTCAGTTTGGCCGTCCCTCTGAAGAAGCTGCGGCGACGATAGTCGGCGCCACGCGAGTGGTCGATTCAGCGCACCTCGGCCAGGCCGCCGCCGCGCG
>JAACFL010000098.1 GCA_009937385.1 Gammaproteobacteria bacterium
GGCGCCTCGTCGCCCTGCACGGTGGCCGGGTAGACCACCACCGGCAGCGCCGGGAAGCGGCGTGCCAGCACGTGCAGGATGTCGCGCAGCGCGGCGCCGCTCGCCGAGGTCACGACGCCGAGCTGGCGCGGCACGGCGGGCAGCGGCCGCTTGTGCGCCGGGTCGAACAGCCCCTCGGCCTCGAGGCGCGCCTTGAGCTCGTCGAAGGCGCGCTGCAGGGCGCCGTGCCCGGCCTCCTCCATCGAGTCGACGATCAGCTGGAATTCGCCGCGCCCCTCGTAGAGGCCGACCCGGGCGCGCAGCAGCACCTGCTGCCCGTCGGCCGGGCGGAAGCGCAGCGACCGGTTGCGGTTGCGGAACATCGCGCAGCGCACCTGCGCGCGCGCGTCCTTCAGCGAGAAGTAGAGGTGGCCCGAGGCGGGGCGGGCGAGGTTGGAGAGCTCGCCCTCGATCCAGAGCAGCGGAAAGTGGCCCTCGAGCAGCGTGCGCGCCTCGAGATTGAGCCGTGAGGGGGTGTAGACGTCCCGGTCGGCAGGGGTCGCTGGGCTCATGCGCGGATCATAGCGCGACGCGACGCCGGGGTGGGAGCCGGACGCATTACGCGGGCCGCGAGCGGTGCTAGAATCACCGGCTACTTTTCTCCATCCGGGTGCCGCTCCATGCTACGCATCGCCGAAGAATCCCTGACGTTCGACGACGTCCTGCTCCTCCCTGACTACTCCAGCGTGCTGCCCCGGGACGTCAGCCTGGCCACCCAGCTGACCCGCGAGATTGGCCTCAGCATCCCGCTGGTCTCGGCGGCGATGGACACCGTCACCGAGGCGGGGCTGGCGATCGCCATCGCCCAGGAGGGCGGTCTCGGCATCCTGCACAAGAACCTGACGATCGAGCAGCAGGCCGACGAGGTGCGCAAGGTCAAGAAGTACGAGAGCGGCATGATCGCCGACCCGATCACCATCACGCCTTCGGCCAGGATCGGCGAGGTGCTCGCCCTGACCCGGCAGCACAACATCTCCGGCGTGCCGGTGGTCGACGGCCAGCAGCTGGTCGGCATCGTCACCCACCGCGACCTGCGTTTCGAGACCCGTCTCGACGCGCCGGTGACCAGCATCATGACGCCGCAGGAGAAGCTGGTCACGGTTCAGGAGGGCACCGACCTCGACGAGGTGCGCGCGCTGCTGCACAAGCACCGCATCGAGAAGGTGCTGGTGGTCAACGGCGGCTTCCAGCTGCGCGGCATGATCACCGTCAAGGACATGCAGAAGGCCGAGGACAAACCCGACGCCTGCAAGGACACCAGCGGCAGCCTGCGCGCCGGGGCCGCGGTCGGCGTGGGTGCCGGCACCGAGGAGCGGGTCGCCGCGCTGGTCGAGGCCGGCGTCGACGTGATCGTCGTCGACACCGCCCATGGCCACTCGCACGGGGTCATCGAACGCGTGCGCTGGGTCAAGCAGACCTACCCTGACCTGCAGGTGATCGGCGGCAACATCGCCACCGGCGCCGCGGCCAAGGCGCTCGCCGAGGCGGGCGCCGATGCGGTCAAGGTCGGCATCGGACCGGGTTCGATCTGCACCACGCGCATCGTCGCCGGCATCGGGGTGCCGCAGATCAGCGCCGTCGCCAACGTCGCCGCTGCCCTCGAAGGCACCGGCATCCCGGTGATCGCCGATGGTGGTGTCCGCTTCTCGGGCGACATGGCCAAGGCGATCGCCGCCGGGGCGCACTGCATCATGGTCGGCAGCATGCTCGCCGGCACCGAGGAGGCGCCCGGCGAGGTCGAGCTGTTCCAGGGCCGCTCCTACAAGTCCTACCGCGGCATGGGTTCGCTGGGTGCGATGGCCCAGCCACAGGGGTCGGGAGATCGTTATTTCCAGGAAGGCGCCGATCCCGACAAGCTGGTGCCGGAGGGCATCGAGGGCCGCGTGCCGTACAAGGGCACGCTGGTGCGCGTGATCTCGCAGATGATGGGTGGGCTGCGCTCGAGCATGGGCTACACCGGCTGCGCGACCATCGAGGAGATGCGCACCAAGCCGCAGTTCGTGCGCATCACCAACGCCGGTATGCGCGAGAGCCACGTGCACGACGTGACCATCACCAAGGAAGCGCCGAATTACCGTGTCGACTGAGCCGGTCACCGCGGCGGCGGCCAACATCCACGCCGACCGCATCCTGATCCTCGACTTCGGCTCGCAGTACACCCAGCTGATCGCGCGCCGCGTGCGCGAGGCTGGCGTCTACTGCGAACTCCACCCGCACGACATGAACCTCGCCGCGCTGCGCGATTTCGCGCCTAGCGGCGTGATCCTCTCCGGCGGCCCGGCGTCGGTCACCGAGGACGAGACCCCGCGCGTGCCACCCGAGGTGTTCGAGCTCGGCGTGCCGGTGCTCGGCATCTGCTACGGCATGCAGGCGATGGCCGAGCACTTCGGCGGCCAGGTGGTCAACGCCGATCACCACGAATACGGCTACGCCCAGGTCCGTGCGCGCGGTCACTCGCGGCTGCTGCGCGACATCGAGGATCACACCACCCCCGAGGGCTACGGCCTGCTCGACGTCTGGATGAGCCACGGCGACCGCGTCGAGCAGATGCCCGACGGCTTCAAGCTCATCGCCAGCACCGACAATGCGCCGGTGGCCGGCATCGGCGACGACGAGCGCGGCCTCTACGGCATCCAGTTCCACCCCGAGGTGACCCATACCCGCCAGGGCGCGCGCATCCTCGGCCGCTTCGTGCACGACATCTGCGGCTGCGGCGACCTGTGGAACCCGGGCAACATCATCGACGACTCCATCGACCGCGTGCGCGAGCAGGTCGGCGACGGCAACGTGCTGCTCGGCCTCTCCGGGGGGGTCGACTCGTCGGTGGTCGCGGCGCTGCTGCACCGCGCGATCGGCGACCAGCTCACCTGCGTGTTCGTCGACAACGGCCTGCTGCGCCTCGACGAGGGCGACCAGGTGATGGCGACCTTCGCCGAGCACATGGGCGTCAAGGTGATCCGGGTCGACGCCGAGGCGCGCTTCCTGGCTGCGCTCGAGGGGGTCGACGAACCGGAGCGCAAGCGCAAGATCATCGGCAACCTGTTCATCGAGATCTTCGAAGAGGAGGCGGAGAAGCTGACCGACGTCGGCTACCTCGCCCAAGGCACCATCTACCCCGATGTCATCGAGTCGGCCGGAGCCAGCACCGGCAAGGCGCACGTGATCAAGTCGCACCACAACGTCGGCGGCCTGCCCGAGCACATGAAGCTCGCGCTGGTCGAGCCGCTACGGGAGCTGTTCAAGGACGAGGTGCGCAAGATCGGTGTCGAGCTCGGCCTGCCCTACGACATGGTCTACCGTCACCCGTTCCCCGGCCCGGGGCTCGGGGTGCGCATCCTCGGCGAGGTGAGGAAGGATTATGCCGACCTGCTGCGGAGGGCGGACGACATCTTCATTGCCGAGCTGCGCAACCACGACCTCTACGACAAGGTCAGCCAGGCGTTCGCGGTGTTCCTGCCGGTGAAATCGGTCGGCGTGACCGGCGACGGGCGGCGCTACGACTACGTCGTGGCGTTGCGCGCGGTCGAGACCATCGATTTCATGACCGCGCGCTGGGCGCACCTGCCCTACGAGTTCCTCGATCTCTGCTCGCGGCGGATCATCAACGAGGTGGCCGGGATCTCGCGCGTGACCTACGACATCTCGGGCAAGCCGCCGGCGACCATCGAGTGGGAGTGAGCCCCGCGACCGGGGCGGGCACGGCCCGGCGTGTGAGCGGTCGTCAGCTGCGCAGTCGGCGCATGCACTCGTCGAAAGAGATCTCGCCACCCTGGAACGCCGCGACGACCTTCGCCTGGTCCCGGGTCGGTGTGGCACGATCCTGGTCACCGTTGCACAGCCAGGCGGCGTGCTTCGGGGAGGTCGCGACCGGGCCGAGCATGGCGCCGTCGCTGCACCCGGCGAGGAACGCGGCGGTGATGATTGGAACGAGCGTGGTGGTCTTCATGTCCGTCTCCGATTTGGGACCTGCCCGGCGCAGCGCGGCACGTGCAACCGGGCCCCGCGTGGCGGTTGCTCGCCAATTATCGTCCAGACGCGCCCGGGGCGCGAGGTGCACCGTCGCGGCGTGCGCCGGCCTGGGTCGCCCTGGCCGGACGGAATGCCTACCGGGCCGTGCATGAACGACCGGGACGACGATCGCTACTGGATGGAGCATGCCCTGGCGCTGGCCGCGCAGGGTGCCGCCGCCGGCGAGGTGCCGGTCGGCTGCGTGGTCGTGCACGAGGGCATCGCGGTCGGCGAGGGCTGGAACCGGCCGATCGGCAGCCACGACCCGAGCGCGCACGCCGAGGTGGTCGCGCTGCGTGCGGCCGCGGCGCACCTGGGCAACTACCGGCTGGTCGACACCACGCTCTACGTCACGCTGGAACCGTGCGTGATGTGCATCGGGGCGATCGTCCACGCGCGGGTCGGGCGGCTCGTCTACGGTGCGCCGGACCCGAAGACCGGTGCGGTCGAGAGCGCCTTCCGGTTGCTCGATGGTGACCTGCACAACCACCGTGTCGAGGTGACCGGCGGTCTGCTCGCCGACGCATCCGGCGAATTGCTGCGCGACTTCTTCCGGGTGCGCCGGTTCAAAACGCCAAAGGAGTGAGGGTCGGCACCTCGACCAGCCGCGAGTTCTCGCGTGCAGCCTCCATCAGCAGCCGGCGCGACAGCAGGTCGAAGTAGGTGCGGATGTTCTCGACGTAGGCGACCGCCTCGCCACCACGCGCGTAGCCGTGGCGCACCGTCTGGTGGTACTTCTTGCGCGCGAGCAGTGGCAGGTGCCGGCGCACGTCGTTCCACACGTCGGGGTCTCCGCCACCACGCTGGGTCAGCTTGCGTGCGTCCTCGAGGTGGCCGAAGCCGATGTTGTAGGTGGCCAGAGCGAGCCAGGTGCGATCCGGCTCGGGGATGCGCTCGGGGATCTTGCCGCGCACCCAGCGCAGGTAGTCGGCGCCACCGCTGATGCTCTGTACGGGGTCCGTGCGGTCCTCGATGCCCAGCTGCTTCGCCGCGTCGTTGGTCAGCATCATCAGCCCGCGCACGCCGGTCGGCGAGCGGGCGTCGGGGTCCCAGTGCGATTCCTGGTAGCTGATCGCCGCCAGCAGTCGCCAGTCGATGTCTTCTCCCGCGGCCGCCTTGAACAGGGCCTCGTAGTCCGGCAGGCGCTCCTCGATACGCCGCTGAAAGGCACGCATCTCGACGTAGTCGAAATCGCCGAAATGACCGAAGTACTGGTCGATCAGGTGCTGCAGGCGGCCGCTCGATTCGAGCTCGTCGAAGAACTCCTGCAGCGCGAAGACCAGCGCATCGTCGGCGGTGGAGGGCAGCACCCAGGCGAAGTCGCGCGCCTCCCCGACCCGGAAGGCGCTGCGCAGTTCGGGGTAGAGACGCTGGGCGATGTCGACCTGGTGGGTGTAGGCGATGGTGTAGGCAAGCTCGCCCTCGGCTACCTGGCGCAGCAGCTCCCAGGTGTCGGCCACGTGATCCACGTGCCACTCGAGTTCGGCCGGGATGTCGGGAACCGTCGCGAGCTGTTCCGCGTGACCTGCGCCGTAGGCCACGTAGATCGGGCCGCGCAGGTTGGCGAGGCTCTTCGGCTGGCCGTCACCGTAGCGGTAGACCAGCACCGGGTCGGCGCGGTGGAACGGGCGCGAGAAATTCAGCTGCTTGGTGCGCATGCGGGTCATCGGGATGGCGAACGCGCCGATGTGGCCTTCACCGCCCTCCAGCACCAGGCGCAGCTCGTCGACGTCCGGGGCGACGATCGGTACGAGGTCGACGCCAAGGTGTTCGGCAAATTCGCGGGCGATGGCGTAGTCGAAACCGGCCGGGCCGGCGTAGTCGTCACGCATCGCCGGTGGCAGCTGGCGAAGCGCGACGCGCAGCTCGCTCGCCTGGGCGATCTGGCTCAGCTGGGTCTCTTGCGAACACGCCGCGGCAATCAGCAGCGCGAACATGATCAACGTTCGATGCGGGCGACGGCGGGCCATCCCCGGAGTGTACTTCCCGGCTCATCGTTCGTGTAGAATGCGCCGCCTGATCCGCGTATGCCCCGGAGAGGTGCCTGAGTGGCCGAAAGGGCTTGACTCGAAATCAAGTGTACGTTCTGCGTACCGTGGGTTCGAATCCCACCCTCTCCGCCATTTTACGTATTATTGATTAATATTTCCCACAGACGCCCGTATTTTGAGAATAATCGACTTTCGTGGTCATTAATACCACAAGTAAGCGGCAATTATGCAGGTGAGTGGGGAAATTAGAACGGCTATGATCCGGAATAGTGGCCTTAAAACGGTATATAAAAAACCACTATATATTAAATATAAGCACAAATTTGCATAAAATTACCCACATAATTCTGATATAAAGCCCAAAAACGCCCAATTCATCGCATTATAGTGGCGATCGACGCACTCGGAGACGTACATGGCTTTTCCAAAACCGTTCTACCGTTGGCGACCGCATCCGTGGCACGGACTCGACGTCGGGCCCAAGCCCCCGAGCGTGCTGCATGCCTACATCGAGATCACCCCGTTCGACACGGTCAAGTACGAGATCGACAAGAGCACCGGTTACCTGATGGTCGACCGCCCGGCGCGCACCTCGTCGCTGCCGCCGACGCTCTACGGCCTGGTGCCGCAGACCTACTGCGGGCCGCGCACCGCGGCACTGATGGAGGGAGCGGAAGTCGGTGACGGTGACCCGCTCGACATCTGCGTGGTCAGCGAACGGCCCATCTCCCGCGCGGAGGTGATCCTCAAGGCGCGCGTCGTGGGCGGCCTGCCGATGCTCGACGGTGGCGAGGCCGACGACAAGATCATCGCGGTGCTCGACAACGACTACCTGTGGAGCGAGATCAGCGACGTCGCCGAGCTGCCCGCGGCGCTGGTCGACCGGCTGCGCCACTACTTCCTGACCTACAAGCTGATGCCCGGCGAGCAGGAACACGAGGTCACGATCGGTCCGACCTACGGCCGTGAGCACGCCGAGAAGGTGATTCGCGCCTCGATCGAGGACTACGAGCACGAGTTCGGCGGCTGAGAATCGGCGCTTGCGCTGGGCGCCAGGCCTCGCCCGGCGTGGTAAGTTAGCCGGCTTCCGGCAGCACTGCCTCTGCCCGTGCGAACGCTCAAGATGAAGAACTGGTCCCCCGAGAGCTGGCGCGATTTCCCCGCGCTGCAGCAGCCCAGCTACCCCGATCCTGACGCGGTCGACGAGATCGTCGCGCAGATCGCGAGCCTGCCGCCGCTGGTCACCAGCTGGGAGGTCGAGGCGCTGCGCGGCCAGCTCGCCGAGGCGGCTACCGGCCAGCGCTTCCTGCTGCACGGTGGCGACTGCGCCGAGCACTTCGGCGACTGCACGCCACAGACCGTCACCAACAAGCTCAAGATCCTGCTGCAGATGAGCCTGGTGCTGGTGCACGGGCTGCAGCGGCGCATCATCCGCGTCGGCCGGCTCGCCGGCCAGTACGCCAAGCCGCGCTCCGCCGACCTGGAGACGCGCGACGGCGTCTCGCTGCCCTCCTATCGCGGCGACCTGGTCAATCGACCGGAGTTCTCCGCGGAGGATCGGGTCCCGGACCCGGTCAACATGCTGCGCGGCTACACCCGTTCGGCGCTGACGCTGAACTTCATCCGCGCGCTGGTCGACGGCGGATTCGCCGACCTGCATCACCCGGAGAACTGGGACCTCGAGTTCATGGACCTGGCGCCGGCCTCCGCCGAGTACCGCCGGGTCGTCGCCGAGATCGGCCGCGCACTGCAGTTCATGGAGACCGTCTCCGGCCAGCCGGCGGGCGACTCGAACCGGGTCGATTTCTTCACCAGCCACGAGGCGTTGCTGCTGCCCTACGAGCAGGCCCAGACCCGCACCACGCCGAAGCGCCCTGGCTGGTACAACCTCTCGACCCACCTGCCGTGGCTCGGGGCACGCACCGTCGACCCGGGCGGCGCGCACGTCGAGTACCTGCGCGGCATCCGCAACCCGGTCGGCATCAAGGTTGGTCCCGACCTGGAGCCGGAGACGCTGGTGGAACTGCTTGACCGTCTGGATCCCGAGCACGAGCCGGGTCGCGTGACGCTGATCCACCGCTTCGGCCAGAAGGCGATCGAGGCACGGCTGCCGCCCCTGGTCGAGGCGGTCACGCG
>JAACFL010000099.1 GCA_009937385.1 Gammaproteobacteria bacterium
ACCAGGTGCTGAAGATGATCAAGGACGGCAGCCACGGGCGGCCCGACATGTACATCGCCTACTGCTACACGCCGGCCTACGCCAACGGCGACGTCCAGGAGAACATCGACATCCTCAAGGACGAGAAGCTGATCCCGTACTTCGTGTCGGTCGATCCGTTCTACGGCGACTCGACCATGTACGCCGACCTGATCCTGCCCGACACGCCGTTTACCGAGCGCTGGACGGCCGAGGACATGGTCTCCCCGGCACAGGTCGCCGAGTTCTACATCCGCCAGCCATTCACCAAGCCAATGGGCGAGGCGCGCGACTTCTCCGACGTCGTGTTCGACCTGGCCAAGCGCCTCGGCGTCGACATGGGTGGAGCCAGCTCACACGAGGAGTACGTGAAGATGGCCTGCGAGGCGACTCCGGGTGTCAAGGAGGCCGGCGGCTTCGAGTACATGAAGAAGGTTGGCGTCTGGCACGACAAGAACGCCAAGCCCCAGCAGCAGGTCTACAACCGGCCAGTCCCGGCTTCGGTGTACCAGGCCAAAGGCGTGGTGCTCGACAAGGCCACCGGTACCTACTGGAAGCCCGCGAACGACGCTGAAGCGAAGCAGGGCTACATGGCCACGAAGAAGGCGTTCAAGAAGTACGTCGCGCAGAATATGCCGCACGGTGTCTTTTCCGGCTTCGCTCCAGACGCCCTCAACAAGTCGGGCTACCTGGAACTCTGGTCGCCGCTGCTCAAGGCGAAGGGTTTCGACCCGATGCCGACCTGGATGGCGGTCCCCGAGCACCAGAAGATGGCCAAGGACGACCTGCACCTGACGACGTTCAAGTACGCGACGCACTCGCACTCGCGCACCATGAACTGCAAGTACCTCGCCGAGGTCTATCACGCCAATCCGGCATGGATTAATCCGGCCACGGCGAAGGACCGCGGGATCTTCGATGGCGATAACATCAAGATCACGTCGCCGACCGGTGAGTTCGTCACCAAGGCGCAATTGACCGAGGCGATCATGCCCGGGGTCGTCGCGGTGTCGCACCACTGCGGTCACTGGGCCTACGGAAGGTATGCGTCTGACCGACGCTCACCGAACGCGGGTTCGGAGGATCGTGGGGACCGCGATTACAAGATGAAATGGTGGAGCGACAACGGCGTCCACCCGAACTGGGCGATCCCCAATTCACCGGATCCGATCAATGGCCAGCAGCGCTGGATGGATACGGTGGTCAAAGTGACCCGCGTCTAGAACGATGTTGCAAACGGTGACCCATAACGCGATCGACGGTCACCCGGATGTGGACGTGGAGGCCAGGACGGCCATCGAGGTATGCCACCTCTATGGTCTCCTGGCCTCGCTCTTCCGGGCCGAGCCGACACGTGAACTGCTGCAACTGCTGCGCTCACCCGACCTCGCTCCACTGCTCATCGATGCCGGATTCGACATCGAAGACGAGCTGGGTGATGGCATGGATGACGACACGTTGCTGGAACAGCTGGCCGTCGAGTATGCGGCGCTGTTCCTCGGCCCGGGCGGGCACATCTCTCCGCATGAGTCGGTGCATGCCGACCCCGCCGGGGGCAAGCTATGGGGCGACGAGACCGTCGCGGTCAAGCGCTATATCGAGGCGCTCGACCTCTCTCTGGACGATGACTACAGGGGCCTGCCGGACCACATAAGCGTTGAGCTCGATCTGATGGCAAGCCTTGCCGGCCACGAGGCCCGGGGGTGGGAGCAGGGTGACCTGGCGCATGTCGCCAACGCACTGGCCTACCAGCAGGAGTTCATGCAGGAGCACCTGCTCCGCTGGGTGCCGTTGTTCTGCCGCAAGGTGATCGAGACCTCGGGCATGGCGTTCTACCGGGACCTGGCCCGTGTGACCCGCGACTTCCTGGCCAGCGAGGCCGAGGACATCCTGCGGCGCAAGGCGTTGGCTGAAGAACAGCAGGAGAACTGAGGATCCGAATGGGTTCGGCCAGGTCGCGAGGTGCGACCTGGCCGAACGTCGTTGGTGCGAGGCGAGGTTACTTGACCTCGATCGTGGCGCCGCCGCGCAGTCCCTCGAGGTACTCGCGCACCTGCATCGATTGCAGCATGTTTTCGATCTGTGGCCTGACCGACTCGAATGGCGGGCCAGCGACCTCCCGGGTCTCCTCGAGCTTGATCACGTGCCAGCCAAACTGGGTCTGGACGGGGGTCTTGCTGTAGCTGCCGGCTTCCATCGCGATCACCGCCTGCGAGAACTCCGGCACCATCTGGCCAGGCTCGAAGAAACCGAGGTCGCCGCCCTGGGGGCCCGACGGGCCGGTTGAGCGCTCCTTGGCCAGCGTGGCGAAGTCGCCGCCGGCGTCGAGGTCGGCGATGACCTGCTTCGCGTCGGCCTCGCTCTCGAGCAGGATGTGCCTGGCGTGGTACTCCTTCTTGGCCTCGGCCGAGCCGATCTGCTCGTCGTAGACCTTGCGCATCTGCGCTTCCGTGACCGGGTTGCCGTCGATCTGGTCACGCACCGCAAACTGGGCGAGCAGGGCACGCCGGGTCATCTCCATCTCGAGCTTGAACTCGTCGCCCTCGTCGAGCTTGCTCTTTTCGGCGTCCTGCACCAGCAGCTCGATGTTGATCAGTTCCTGCAGCAGCTCCTGGGGCGTGCCCTCGCTCTCCGGGCGACGCTCGCGGTAGCGCTCGATGTCGCCGGCGGTCAGCGCCTTGCCGTTGACGGTGGCGAGTACCTGCTCGCTCTCGGCGGCCAGGGTGGGGCTGCCGGCGAAGGCGAGCAGAAGCAGCGGGCCGATGAGACGGCAGGTGAGGCGGTGGATCATGGACATTCCTTGCGGCTCAGTTGGGGATCGATTCGTCGGGTGCGTAGGCGCGGATGCTCAGTGCGTGGATCTCGTCCTTCATCGCCTCGCCGACGGCGGCGTAGACCAGCCGGTGACGCTTGAGCAGCGGCAGGCCGGCGAAGGCGGCCGACACGATGGTCACGACGTAGTGACCACCGCCGCCCTTGGCGCCCTCGTGGCCGGCATGCGCGGCACTCTGGTCGATGATGTCCAGCCGGGTCGGTTCGAGCGCCTCGGTGAGGCGCGTGCGGAGCATGTCGATGCGCTCGCTCATTTCGGGAGCACCTGCTTGAAGGGCTTGACGCTGGTCTCGGCGTAGACGCCTGCGGCCACGTAGGGGTCGGCATCGGCCCAGGCCTGCGCGGCCTCGAGGGAATCGAATTCGGCGACGATCAGGCTGCCGCTGAAACCGGCCGGGCCGGGGTCGTTGCCGTCGATGGCCGGGAACGGACCGGCCAGCACCATGCGTCCCGCGTCCTGCAGCTGCTGCAGGCGCTCGATGTGTGCCGGGCGGGCCGACTGGCGCAACGGCAGGCTGCCGTCCACGTCGCGGCCGATGATCGCGTAGAGCATTCAGGATTCTCCGTCGGTGGATGCCTCGGGCACCATGTGCCGGGCGAGGTAGAGGGCCTGGGCGATGACGAACACGAAGGTCAGGCCCAGCATGCCGAAAAGCTTGAAATTGACCCAGGTATCGGTATCGAAATTGTACACGACCACCAGGTTGAGCACGCCCATCGCCACGAAGAAGATGACCCAGAGCAGGTTCAAACGTTCCCACACGGGATCCGCGACGGTCACCGTGCCGGACATCATCCTCTGCACCAGCGGCTTGCGGTTGCCGACGTGGCGGCTGCCGAGGAACACCAGGGCGAACAGCCAGTCGAGGATGGTTGGCTTCCACTTGATGAACGACTCGTCCTGCAGCACCAGGGTCAGCCCGCCGAACACGACCAGCAGCGCGGCGGTTGCGACGTGGGCCTTCTCGATGCGCCTGTGGCGGATCCACATCCAGGCGACCTGCGCCAGCCCCGCGGCGATCGCCACCGCGGTCGCGACGTAGATGTCGTAGAGCTTGTAGGCAGCGAAGAACAGCAGGACCGGGAAGAGGTCGAAGAGCAGCTTCATCGGGGTCGCGGGCCGGGCCAGATGCGAGGCGAGCTAGCCTAGCACAGGGCCCCGCGGTGAGCGTCCGCTACAATGCCGCATGGAGCGTTACGACCTGCACTGCCATTCGAACGTTTCCGACGGCACCCTGACCCCGGCCGAGCTGGTGGGGCGTGCCGCCGGGCGCGGCGTACGCCGCCTCGCACTGACCGACCACGACACCGTCGCCGGGCTCGACGAGGCCGGTCGCGCGGCCGAGCAGCACGGACTCGAGCTGATCAGCGGCGTGGAGCTCTCGACCTGCTGGGCGCGACGCACCATCCACGTCGTCGGGCTCGGCTTCGATCCCGATGCACCGGCACTGCACGATGGACTCGCGCGGCTGGCCGAGTTGCGAGACGAACGCGCCGAGCGCATCGCGCACAGCCTCGACCGGGCCGGCATCCCCGGATCGCTCGAGGGCGCACGTGCCGTCGCCCGCGGGCCGTCGCTGGGCCGCAACCACTTCGCGCGGTTCCTGTGGCGCCACCTCAACCTGCGCCACGTGGGCGAGGTCTACCGCCGCTACCTGGTGCACAACCGTCCCGGTTACGTGCACGTCGCCTGGCCGGCGCTGGAGGAGGCGGTTGGCTGGATTCGCGAAGCCGGCGGCGTGGCCGTGCTTGCCCACCCGGGGCGCTACCGGTTGACCAAGACCAAGCTGCGCGAGCTGATCGAGGCGGGACAGGGCGCCGGCATGGAGGCCATCGAGGTGGCCAGCGGGCGCAGCAGCCCGGCCGAGATCGGTTGGCTGGCCGACGTTGCGCGACGCCACGGGTTGCTCGCCTCGGCGGGCTCCGACTTCCACACCCACGAGCAGAGCTGGATCGACGTCGGTCGGCTGAAGCCGGTCCCCGACGACCTGCCGCACGTGCTCGGGCGTGTTGCCGTGCGGCACTGAGCTCGATCCGGACTGGCGGGCCCGCTCGGCGCGGGTACAATAGCTCGCTTTCCGCCGGCCGGCCGCGATGAGCCAGTATTTCCACGTTCACCCAGACAACCCCCAGGCACGCCTGTTGCACCAGGCCGCGCGCATCCTGCACGAGGGCGGCGTGATCGCCTACCCGACCGACTCGTGCTACGCGCTCGGCTGCCAGCCGGGCGACAAGAACGCGCTCGAGCGCATCCAGCGCCTGCGCCGCCTGGACGACGATCACAACCTGACGCTGGTCTGCCGCGACCTCTCCGAGATCGCCACCTACGCCAAGATCGACAACAGCGCCTACCGGCTGCTCAAGACGTTGACGCCGGGTCCCTACACCTTCCTGCTCAAGGCCACCGGCGTGGTGCCGCGCCGCTTGCAGCACCGCAAGCGCCGCACCATCGGCATCCGTGTCCCGGACCACCGCATCACCCGGGCGCTGCTCGAGGAGGTCGACGGCCCGCTGATGAGCACGACGCTGCGCCTGCCCGACAGCGAGCTGCCCATGAACGATCCCGAGCAGATCTACGAGAAGCTCGGTCACGCGCTCGACCTGGTCGTCGACGGCGGTCCATGTGGCGTGGAGCCGACCAGCGTCGTCGACATGACCCGCGAGCCGCCCGAGGTGGTTCGCGCCGGGCTCGGTGACGTGGCGCTGTTCGCATGAACGCCGCGCCCGACACGGCGCGTCGCGCGCCGGTATAATCCGCCGATGGAGGAACTCACCACCGTCCAGCGGCTCGCCGTCTGGGCCCTGCCGATCCTCTTCGCGATCACCGTTCACGAGGTCGCCCACGGCTGGGTGGCGCGCCGGCTCGGCGACCCGACGGCCTACATGTTGGGGCGGCTGACCCTGAACCCGATTCGCCACATCGACCCGGTCGGCACCGTGCTGGTGCCGCTCGCGCTGACCCTGATGGGCGGGTTCATTTTCGGCTGGGCCAAGCCGGTCCCGGTGACCTGGGAGAACCTGCGCAACCCGAAACGCGACATGGTGCTGGTCGCGGCCGCCGGACCGCTCGCGAACCTCGTCATGGCGCTGCTCTGGGCGCTGGCGATGAAGATCGGCGTGCTCCTTGCCGACACGGTGCACTGGGTCGCGTTGCCGCTGCTCTACATGGGCTTCGCCGGCATCACCATCAACCTGGTGCTGATGGTGCTGAACCTGCTGCCGCTGCCTCCGCTCGACGGTGGGCGGGTGGTCGCCGGTCTGCTGCCCGACCGACTCTCCTGGCGCTTCGGGCGCCTGGAGCCGTACGGGCTGATGATCCTGCTCGCACTGCTCATCATGGGCTGGCTCGGACACCTGATCTGGCCGCCGGTCAGCGTGCTGCAGGGGCTGCTGTTCAATTTGTTAGGCTTGTGACGCCGGCGCACCACGCGGCGGCCCGTGATCCAGGGGGAATGGCTTGAACTCGGTACCGACCCACTACCAGCGCGTGCTCTCCGGCATGCGCCCGACCGGCCGGCTGCACCTCGGCCACTACCACGGCGTGCTGCAGAACTGGGTCAAGCTCCAGCACGAGTACGAGTGCTTCTTCTTCGTCGCCGACTGGCACGCGCTGACCACCCACTACGAGCATCCGGGCGTGATCGGCGAGAGCACGCTGGACCTGGTCATCGACTGGCTCGCGGCCGGCGTCAATCCCGGTTCGGCGACGCTGTTCATCCAGTCACGGGTGCCCGAGCACGCCGAGCTGCACCTGCTGCTGTCGATGGTCACCCCGCTCGGTTGGCTCGAGCGCGTGCCGACCTACAAGGATCAGCAGGAGAAGCTCAAGGAACTCGACCTGTCGACCTACGGCTTCCTCGGCTATCCGCTGCTGCAGAGCGCCGACATCCTGATCTACAAGGCCGGGCTGGTGCCGGTCGGCGAGGACCAGGTGGCCCACGTCGAGCTGACCCGCGAGGTGGCGCGCCGCTTCAACCACCTCTACGGACGCGAGCCGGACTTCGCCGAGCGTGCCGAGGCGGCCGCCAAGAAGATGGGCAAGAAGAACGCCAAGCTCTACCACACGCTGCGCAAGCGCTTCCAGGAGCAGGGCGATGCCGAGGCGCTGCAGGTGGCCCATGCGTTGCTCGAGTCGCAGCAGAACATCAGCCTGGGCGACCGCGAACGGCTGTTCGGTTACCTCGACGGCAGCGGCAAGTCGATCCTGCCCGAGCCGCAGGCGCTGCTGACGCCGGCGGCGAAGATGCCCGGACTCGACGGGCAGAAGATGTCCAAGTCCTACGACAACACCATCACGCTGCGCGAGTCGGCCGAGGCCGTCGAGCAGAAGATACGCACCATGCCGACCGATCCGGCGCGGGTGCGGCGCAACGATCCGGGCGATCCGGCCAAGTGCCCGGTCTGGCAGTTCCACGAGATCTACAGCGACGACAAGATGCGTGAGTGGGTACGCGAGGGCTGCACCACCGCCGGCATCGGCTGCCTCGACTGCAAGGCGCCGATCGTCGCCGCGGTCCAGGCCGAGCTCGAGCCGATGCGCGCGATGGCCGCCGAGTACAGCGCCGATCCGGCAGCCGTGCAGGCGATCATCACCGAGGGGTGCGAGAAGGCCCGCGACGAGGCGCGCGAGACGCTCGAGGACGTGCGCGAGGCGATGGGCCTGGGTTACCGCTGAGACGACTGGAGACACGATGGCCGACGAGACCGGAAACGAGCATCCCGAGATGCAGCCGCTGCAGGCGGAGATGCCGTTCGCCATCGTGCAGGGCGAGCCGGTCACCCAGCTGCCGCGCGACCTGTACATCCCGCCGGATGCGCTCGAGGTGTTCCTCGACGCCTTCGAGGGGCCGCTCGACCTGCTGCTCTACCTGATCCGGCGCCAGAACCTCGACGTGCTCGACATCCCGATCGCCGAGATCACCCGCCAGTACATGCGGTACGTCGAGCTGATGAAGGAGTTCCGCCTCGAGCTCGCTGCCGAGTACCTGGTGATGGCGGCGATGCTGGCCGAGATCAAGTCGCGCATGCTGCTGCCCCGCGCCGAGTCGTTGAGCGACGAGGAGGCAGACCCGCGTGTCGAGCTGGTGCGCCGCCTGCAGGAGTACGAGCGCTTCAAGCAGGCCGCTGAGGGGCTCGGAGAGATGCCGCGCCTCGAGCGCGACGTGTTCCCGGCGGAGGTCGAGGTGGCGGCGCGCAAGGTCACCCGGGTCGAACCCGAGGTCGAGCTGCAGGAGCTGCTCGGTGCACTGGCGGTGGTGCTGC
>JAACFL010000100.1 GCA_009937385.1 Gammaproteobacteria bacterium
GCACGGAACAGGCCCGCCGACAGCAGGGCGCCCAGCAGCAGGCCCGCGACCAGCGGCCAGCGGCGACCAAAAGAGAGGACACGGGCCGCGGCCCCGGTCTTGGTTAGCAGGATGATCTGCATCGTTGTCGCTTGTCGTCTTTTCCCCGGCTCGTTACGATGCCGTGGTCCCCTGCCGTCCGGGTTTCGCATGGCGTCCCGTCCGACCCCAGTCAACTCCCTGCTCCGCCAGCGCCTGCGTGGCCTGACCGAGGAGGCCAGCCGCCAGGCGCGCACCACCGCCCTGGTTCGCGAGGCACTGCCCGGTGAACTCACCGACCACTGCCTGGGTGCGCTGATCGACGGCGATGAGCTGGTGCTCTACGTCGACGCACCCGGGTGGGCGACGCGCCTGCGCTTCATCGCACCGACGCTCTACACGCACCTCGCCGCACACGGCATCGTGTGCCGTCGTAGCCGGGTGCGCGTGCAGCCCCCTGGCGAGCGGGTCGCGCCTGTCGCGCCCACTCGGCAAACCGTGTCGGCCAGCCCCGCCGCCGTGCGCGCTGTCAGCAGCGCCGCGGCAACCGCCGGCTCCGACGAACTCGCCGACGCCCTGCGCCGACTCGCCCGCAGCCTCGCCCGCCGTCAGCCTCCGGCGTAGGCCGGGCGGCTGTACGAAATCGGCAGGCTCTCGATGTCCTCGTAGGTCACCAGCTCCCACGCCTCCGCATCGGCCACCAGGGCTCGCAGCAGGCGGTTGTTCAGCGTGTGGCCCGACTTGTGACCACGGAAGCCTCCGATGAGGCTCCTGCCGAGCAGGTAGAGGTCGCCGATGGCGTCGAGGATCTTGTGCTTTACGAACTCGTCTTCGTAGCGCAGGCCGTCCTCGTTGAGCACCCGGTACTCATCGACGACGACCGCGTTGTCGAGGCTGCCGCCCAGCGCCAGCTGGTTTTGGCGCAGCAGCTCGACGTCGCGCATGAACCCGAAAGTGCGTGCGCGACTGACCTCCTTGACGAAGGAGGTGGTGGAGAAATCCATGGTGGCGAGCTGGGTCCGCTCCTTGAACACCGGGTGGTCGAAATCGATCGAGAACGCAACCTTGAAGCCCTCGAACGGCTCGAAGCGGGCCCACTTGTCGCCGTCCTCGACCTGCACCGGCTTGCGGATGCGGATGAACTGCTTGGCGGCACCCTGCTCCTCGATGCCCGCGGACTGCAGCAGGAACACGAACGGCCCGGCGCTGCCGTCCATGATCGGCACCTCGGGCGCACTGACGTCGACGTAGGCGTTGTCGATACCGAGCCCGGCCATCGCCGACAGCAGGTGCTCGACGGTCGACACCCGCACGTTGCCCTCGACCAGCGTCGTCGACAGCTCGGTGTCGCCGACGTTGTGCGGGTCGGCGCGGATCTCGACCGGCGGGTCGAGGTCGACACGGCGGAACACGATGCCCGCATCGGGCGCCGCCGGGCGCAGTGTCAGGTAGACCTTTTCACCGGTGTGCAGGCCGACCCCGGTCGCCCGGATGGCGTTCTTCAGTGTCCGTTGCTTGATCATGTCCCCAAATGCCGTGCAGGCTGCGGCCACGATGACCACATAATCCGCGCGATGCTAGCACAGAATCACCGGACATCCCAGACACTTACGAACGCCTCCGGGCCCGCCGACCGTCAATCCGCCTGCTTGCGCAGGAACGCCGGGATGTCGAGATATTCGTAGTCCATCTGCGGGGCGGCGGCACCCTCCTGGATCGGCGGCACGGGCCGGTTGCGCTGGGTCGGCGGCTTTTCGTACTGCTGCCAGTCCGGGTCGCCGGTGCCCTTGTCACGCACGATCTCGACCTTGGGCGGCACCTGCTGCCGTGCCTGCGCGGTACCGAGCCCGGTCGCGACCACGGTCACGCGCAGCTCGGCCTCCATCTCCATGTCGATGACGGTGCCGACCACCACGGTGGCGTCGTCGGAGGCGAACTCCTTGACCGTGCTGCCGACCTCCTCGAACTCGCCGATCGCCATGTCGGGCCCGGCGGTGATGTTGACCAGGATGCCACGCGCACCGGCCAGGTCGATGTTGTCGAGCAGCGGGCTATTGATCGCCGCCTCGGCCGCCTCGCGAGCCCGACCTTCTCCGCCGGCGGTGCCGGAACCCATCATCGCCATGCCCATCTCCGACATCACCGTGCGCACATCGGCGAAGTCGACGTTGATCAGGCCCGGCCGGGTGATCAGCTCGGCGATGCCCTGCACCGCGCCCTGCAGCACGTTGTTCGCCTCGCTGAAGGCGTTGAGCAGGGTCATCTGCGGACCTAGCACCTCCTGCAGGCGCGCGTTGGGGATGGTGATCAGCGAGTCGACGTGCTCGGAGAGCTCACGGATGCCCTGTTCGGCGACCTTCATGCGCCGGTTGCCCTCGAACGCGAACGGCTTGGTCACCACGGCCACGGCGAGGATGCCGAGCTCGCGTGCCACCTGGGCGATGACCGGGGCCGCCCCGGTCCCGGTGCCGCCACCCATGCCCGCGGTGATGAACACCATGTCGGCGCCTGCCAGCGCCTCCTGGATGCGGTCCCGGTCCTCGAGTGCCGCCTGGCGACCGAGATCCGGGTTCGCGCCCGCGCCGAGCCCCTTGGTGATGTTGCCGCCGAGTTGCAGCACGCTGCAGGCGTGCATGTTCTTCAGCGCCTGCGCATCGGTGTTGGCGCAGATGAAATCGACGCCCTCGATGTCGGCCTTGACCATGTGGTGCACCGCGTTGCCGCCGCCACCACCGACACCGATCACCTTGATCACCGCGCTCTGCGGGTAGGTTTCCATTAATTCGAACATACATCTTCCTCCATCCGGCTCACCGCCCGGTTCGCCTGTCTGCCTGCCAGTTGCCACACCTGCGCCACGAGGACGCCACCCATCGATTCCGTGACCGCGCCGGCCACGTCAGAAATTCCCCTGGAACCAGCTGCGCATCCGTTCGAGGATGCTGCCGAAGCCGCGCCGTGGCGCGCTCTCCTCTCCGGCATCGCGCATCTGCTGGTGCCCGAACAGCAGCAGGCCGACACCGGTCGCGTTGGTCGGGCTGCACACCACCTCGGTCAGGCCGGAGACCCCCTTGGGGACCCCGAGCCGTACCGGCAGGTGGAAAATCTCCTCGGCGAGCTCGATGACCCCCTCGACCTTGCTGCTGCCGCCGGTCATCACCACGCCGGCCGCGCACAGGTCCTCGAAGCCGCTGCGTCGCAGCTCGGCCTGGATCAGGCCGATCAGCTCCTCGTAGCGCGGCCCGATCACCTCGGCCAGCGTGTGGCGCGACATGCGTCGCGCCGGCCGCTCGCCGACGCTCGGCACCTGCACCGTCTCGTCGGGGTGGGCCAGCTGGGCCAGCGCACAGCCGTGGTGGATCTTGAGCTCCTCGGCGTGCTGGGTCGGCGTGCGCAACGCGACCGCGATGTCGTTGGTCACCTGGTCGCCGGCGATCGGGATCACCGCGGTGTGACGGATCGCACCACCGGTGAACACCGCGATGTCGGTGGTGCCGCCGCCGATGTCGACCAGGCAGACGCCGAGCTCCTTCTCGTCCTCGGAGAGCACCGACTGGCTCGACGCCAGCTGCTCGAGGATCACGTCGTCGACCTCGAGACCGCAGCGACGCACGCACTTGATGATGTTCTGTGCCGCACTGACCGCGCCGGTCACCATGTGCACCTTCGCCTCGAGACGCACGCCGGACATCCCCTCGGGATCGCGGATGCCCTCCTGGTCGTCGATCACGTACTCCTGGGGCAGGATGTGCAGGATCTTCTGGTCGGCGGGAATCGCCACCGCGCGCGCGGCGTCGATCACCCGCTCGACGTCGCCGCGCGTGATCTCGTGGTCACGCACCGCGACGATGCCGTGCGAGTTCAGGCTGCGGATGTGACTGCCGGCGATGCCGGCGTAGACCGAGCGGATCTGGCAGCCGGCCATCAGCTCGGCCTCCTCGATGGCGCGCTGGATCGAGTGCACCGTCGACTCGATGTTGACCACCACGCCGCGCTTGAGGCCGCGCGACTTCTGCGAGCCGATGCCGACCACCTCGATGCCGTCCTCCTCGTTCAGCTTGCCGACGATCGCCACCACCTTGGAGGTGCCGATGTCGAGGCCGACGATGAGGTTTCTGTCCGGTCGCTTGGTCATGTCTCTGCGTTCCCCGTGCGCAATCTGTTCAGGTCCGGCCCGCGGCGGTGCGAGGCGCGAATTCGGCGGTCCCGCCATCCTCGGCAGGTGACCAGCGCACCGCGAGGCCATTGGCGTAGCGCAGGTCGATGCGCTGCGCGCTGGCCAGCTGCGTGGTGTCCCAGCCGAGCAGCAGCCCGAGCAGCCGCTCGAGGCGCGTGCGAATCTCGTGGCGACCGAGCTCCACCTGCAGGCCGTTGGCCAGCGTCAGGTGCCAGGCCCGGCGCGGATCGAGCTCGAGGCGCGCGACCGGCTGGCCGGCGCGTGCGAGCAGGCCGTCGAGCAGCCGGTATTGCTCGAGCAGCCGTCGCGCCTGTCCCTCCGGCCCCGCCAGCTCCGGCAGCCCTTCCGGTCGCTCGCCGTCAGCTACCGAGAAGAGTTCACCGCTGCGGTTGACCAGCCGCCCGTCGGCCCAGCGTGCGACCGGCTGCTGCTCGACGACGGTCAGCAGCAGGCGGTCCGGCCACAGGCGGCGCACGTAGGCCCGCTCGATCCACGGCAACTCCTCGAGGGCATGGCGCACCGCGTCGACATCGACCAGCAGCAGGCCGGTGGTCGCCAGCGGTGCGACCACCTCCTGCAGGCGCGCACGGTCGACGCGCTCCAGGTCCCCCTCGATGCGCACCGCGCGGATGGGCCACTGCTCCGGGTCGAGCGCCTGCAGGCCGAGCCAGCCGAGCCCGGCGATCAGCGCCGGCAGCAGCAGGCCGAGCAGCAGCTGACGCGGGGCGCCCGAAACCTGGCCGGTGTTGCGGCGCGGCTCAGCCATCGTCGGGCTCCCCGGGCAGCGTCGCGGCCAGGATCCGGACCACCAGCTCGTCGAACTCGATGCCCGCGGCGCGTGCCGCCATCGGCACCAGGCTGTGATCGGTCATGCCGGGCACGGTGTTGACCTCGAGCAGGCGCGGCTGGCCGTCGCCATCGAGCATCAGGTCGACGCGCCCCCAGCCGGAGCCACCGACCGCGGCGAAGGCGCGCTCGGCGAGGCGCAGCAGTCGCGCCTCCTCCTCGGCCGCCAGGCCACACGGACAGAGGTAGCGGGTGTCGTCGGCGAGGTACTTGGCGTCGTAGTCGTAGAAGTCGTGCGGGGTCTCCAGGCGGATCGCCGGCAGCGCCGTGTCGCCGAGCACCGCGACGGTGTACTCGGCACCGCTGCAGAAGCGTTCGACCAGCACCGTGCGGTCGTAGCGCACCGCCTCGCGCCACGCCCCTTCGAGGGCGTCGGCCGTCTCGACCTTGCTGATGCCGATGCTGGACCCCTCCAGCGCCGGCTTGACGAACAGCGGCAGGCCGAGTCGTCCGACCACGCCGGCCCAGTCGCTGTGGGCGTCGAGCAGTTCGAATTCGGGGGTCGGCAGGCCGGCGCCCAGGAACAGCTGCTTGCAGCGCAGCTTGTCCATCGACAGCGCCGAGGCGAGCACGCCGCTGCCGGTGTACGGCAGGCCGACCGTCTCGAACATGCCCTGGATCACGCCGTCCTCGCCGCCACGTCCATGCAGCACGATGAACACGCGGTCGAAGCCGCCATCGAGCAGCGCCCCGAGGCCGTCCTCGGCGGGATCGACCGGATAGGCATCGACACCGCGCTGGCGCAGGCCGGCGAGTACCTGGGCACCGCTTTTCAGCGACACCTCGCGCTCGGCGGAGTCGCCACCTAGCAGCACGGCGACACGGCCGAAGGCGCGCGGGTCGCTGGGCACCGTAATCGCGCTCATGACATCGCCCCCTGGCCCGGCTTGCCGACGATGCGCACCTCGGTCCCGAGTCGCACGCCGTGCAGGCGCTCCACGGTCTCCTGGACGTGCGCGATCAGCGCCTCGACGTCGCCGGCCGTCGCACCGCCCTCGGTGACGATGAAGTTGGCGTGCTTGGTCGACACGCTGGCGCCACCGATCGCGAAGCCCTTCAGACCCGACGCTTCGACCAGGCGCCCGGCGAAGTCGCCCGGCGGGTTCTTGAACACCGAGCCGCACGAGGGTTGGCGGGTCGGCTGCGTGGCGCCACGCCGCTCGAGCAGCGCGCGGATGCGCGCCTGCCCCTCGTCCGGGTCGCCGGCGTCGAGTTGCAGCGTTGCGGCCAGGAACCACTCGTCCTGCGGGCCGGTGACCGAGCGGTAGGCGATCCGGTAGTCGGACGGGATACGCTCGCGCAGGCGGCCGTCGCGACCCGCGGTCTCAACCGTGACCACCCGCTGCCAGATCTCGTCGCCGTGGGCGCCCGCGTTCATCGCCAATGCACCGCCGAGCGTCCCGGGGATGCCGGCGAGGAACTCGACGCCAAGCAGGCCGGCACGCGCGCAGTGGCGCGCGACGGCGGCGTCCGTGGCGCCGGCCTCGGCACGCACCCGGCCGTCGGCCAGGGTCTCGATGCGGTCGAGCGCACCCTGCAGGCAGATCACCGTGCCGTCGATGCCACCGTCGCGCACCAGCAGGTTGCTGCCGAGTCCGACCCAGTGGAGCTCCTCGCCCGGTTCGACGGTGGCGAGGAAGGCGACCAGGTCGGCGCTGTCGGCGGGCCGGTAGAAGCGTCGCGCCGGGCCGCCGACGCGCCAGCCGCCGTGACGCGCCATCGGCTCGTCATGGCGCAGCTCGCCACGCAGGGTGCCGGCCGGCTGCGCGCTCACGAGCTCTCCTCCATCGCCAGGTAGCCATCGACACCGAGCGCCCCAGGCAGGCCCGCCGGTACGCGGCCGACGTCCCCGGCCCCCATCAGCAGCAGGATGTCGCCCTCCTCGAGGAGGTCCGGCAGCACCTCGGCGAAACCGGACGAGCGCTCGACGAACACCGGGTCGAGCTTGCCGCGCGTGCGCACTGCGCGGCACAGCGCGCGCCCGTCGGACCCGGCGAGCGGCTCCTCGCCGGCCGCGTAGACCTCGCTCAGCAGCAGCAGGTCGGGCTCCGAGAGCACCTGGGTGAAGTCCTCGAACAGGTCGCGCGTTCGCGAGTAGCGGTGCGGCTGGAAGGCGAGCACCACCCGCCGGCCGGGCCACCCGGCACGCACCGCCTCGAGGGTCGCCGCGATCTCCCGCGGATGGTGTCCGTAGTCGTCGATCACGGTCACGCGGCCGGCGGGCAGCGTCAGGTCGCCGTGCACCTGGAAGCGACGTCCGATACCGGCGAAGCCGGCCAGGCCGCGCTGGATGGCCGCGTCGTCGACGCCGACCTCGGCCGCGACGGCGATCGCGGCCAGGGCGTTGAGCACGTTGTGGCGCCCGGGCATGTTCAGCGTGATCACGAGTTCGCCCGGAACTTCGCGACGGGTGACCTTGAACGTGGTGCGCATGCCACGCTGGGTGATGGCGCTCGCGCGCAGGTCGGCATCCGGCGCGGTGCCGTAGGTCAGCACCGGCTTGGAGATCTCGGGCACCAGCTCCCGGACCACCGGATCGTCGAGGCAGAGCACGGCGAGGCCGTAGAACGGCAGGTGGTGCAGGAATTCGTGGAAGGTGGCGCGCAGGCGGCCGAAGTCGCCGTCGTAGGTCGGCATATGGTCGGCGTCGATGTTGGTCACCACGGCCAGCATCGGCTGCAGGTACAGGAACGACGCGTCGCTCTCGTCGGCCTCGGCGACCAGGAAACGGCTCGCGCCGAGGCGTGCGTGGGTCCCGGCGCTGTTCAGCAGCCCGCCGATGACGAACGTCGGATCGAGGCCGCCCTCCGCGAGCAGGCTGGCGACCAGGCTGGTGGTGGTGGTCTTGCCGTGGGTGCCCGCGACCGCGATGCCGTAACGGAAGCGCATCAGTTCGCTGAGCATCTCGGCGCGCGGAATCACCGGAATGCGCGCGGCCTGCGCGGCACGCACCTCGGGGTTGTCCTCATGCACCGCGCTCGAGGTGACCACGACGTCGCTGCCTGCGACGTGCCCGGCGTCGTGGCCGACGCTGATGCGTGCACCGCGCTCGGCCAGGCG
>JAACFL010000101.1 GCA_009937385.1 Gammaproteobacteria bacterium
GGACGGGTAGGGCGCGACCACACGCGAGACGTCTGTCGGACTGAAGTCCGACTCACACCGGTTCGAGGCGAGGGCGGTGCACGCGTTTGGGTCGGGCTTCAGCCCGACAGGGTGGCTGCGGTGGCGGCCTCCGTCCAATTCAGGTCGGACGCCACCGGATGCCGCGCCTACAATTTGTCGGTGAGCTCCGGGACCGCCTGGAACAGGTCGGCAACCAGGCCGTAGTCGGCAACCTGGAAGATCGGCGCCTCCTCGTCCTTGTTGATGGCGACGATGACCTTGGAGTCCTTCATGCCGGCCAGGTGCTGGATCGCGCCGGAGATGCCGACCGCGATGTAGAGCTCCGGTGCGACCACCTTGCCGGTCTGGCCGACCTGGTAGTCGTTGGGCACAAAGCCGGCATCGACCGCGGCACGGCTCGCGCCGACCGCCGCGCCGAGCTTGTCGGCCAGCGCCTCGATGATCTGGAAGTTCTCACCACTTCCGACGCCGCGACCGCCGGAGACGATCACCTTCGCGCTGGTCAGCTCCGGGCGTTCGGACTTGGTCAGCTCCGCGCCGACGTAGCGCGACACGCCCGGGTCGGCCGCCGCCGTGCCACTCTCGACCGCGGCGCTGCCGCCCGAAGTCGCGGCGGCGTCGAACGCGGTGCCGCGCACCGTGATCACCTTCAGCGCGTCGCTCGACTTCACCGTGGCCAGCGCGTTGCCGGCGTAGATCGGGCGCACGAACGTGTCTCCACCGTCGACGGCGACAATCTCCGAGATCATCGCCACGTCCTTCAGCGCCGCGACCCGCGGCAGCAGGTTCTTGCCGTAGGTGGTCGCCGGGGCGAGCAGGTGCGAGTAGCCGTCCGCCATCGCGACCAGCAAGTCGGCGACCGGCTCGGCCAGCGGGTGCTCGTAGTGGGCGTCGTCGATGTGGATCACGTTGTCGACGCCGGCGACCTGCGCGGCCTGCGCGGCGACGTCGCCGCACTGGTGACCGGCGACCAGCACCGTGACCGGCCCACCGCAGGCGACCGCGGCGGTGACGGTGTGCAGGGTGGCCTCCTTGAGGACCGCGTTGTCGTGTTCGGCAAGGACCAGTGCAGCCATCTCAGATCACCTTCGCTTCGTTCTTGAGCTTGTCGACCAGCGCGTCGACGTCCGCGACCTTCACGCCACCCTGGCGCACCGGCGGCTCGGCCACCTTGAGCGTCTCCAGCCGCGGCGTGATATCGACACCCAGGTCGTCGGGCGTCACCGTCTCCAGCGGCTTCTTCTTAGCCTTCATGATGTTCGGCAGCTTCGCGTAGCGTGGCTCGTTGAGGCGCAGGTCGGTCGTGACCACGGCCGGGAGATTCAGGTCGACCGTCTCCAGGCCGCCGTCGATCTCGCGGGTCACCGCGACGGTCCCGTCACCGACCGCAACCTTCGACGCGAACGTGCCCTGCGGCCAGCCGAGCAGCGCCGCGAGCATCTGCCCGGTCTGGTTGGAGTCGTCGTCGATCGCCTGCTTGCCGAGGATCACCAGCGAGGGCTGCTCCTTGTCGACCAGCGCCTTGAGGCACTTCGCCACCGCCAGCGGCTGCAGGTCGGCCTCGCTCTCGACGAGGATGCCGCGGTCGGCCTCCATCGCCAGCGCCTGGCGGATGGTCTCCTGGCATTTCGTGACGCCCAGCGAGACCACCACCACCTCGGATGCCGTGCCCGCCTCCTTGAGCCGCACCGCTTCCTCGACCGCGATCTCGTCGAACGGGTTCATCGACATCTTCACGTTCGCCGTCTCGACCCCGCTTCCGTCCGACTTCACCCGGACCTTCACGTTGTAATCGACGACGCGCTTCACGGCGACGAGGACTTTCATCGGTGGCGTGCTCCCTGTGTGAGTGGTGTGCGTGGTGGCGCGTGAGCGGGCAGTATACTGACGTTGACGTTAACGTCAATCAGATTCCCCATCGGGCACGCCTGCGTCCTGACCGGTAGCGTACTGCGGCCAGCGGCGGGCGACCACCGGGCCGTCGCTGCGCAGCGTAAAACAGGTGTCGATGACGTGGGGGCGTTCGCGTTGGGGATTGGCGCTGTCGCGCTGCTCGCGCTCGAAGAAGAGCGTCTGGTAGGCGGCCGTGGCGACCGCCCCGACCAGTTCGACCAGGTGGGTGCAGCCCTCGCGGCCGCCGATCCGCTCGCGCACCGCACGCGTGAAGCCGGGGGTCATGCGCAACCCGACCAGGCGCTGGAAGTTCGGCGTGACGTCGCGGCAGACGGGATTCGGCACGTCGTCGCTGACCGCTTCGACGGCGCGGATCGTGAGGTCGAGGTCGACGGTCAGGCGCAGTTTCATGCCGTGGATCGCCTGGCCGGCGGGGATCGCTTCGCGGTGGTGGTTCGGCACGTCGAACGGCTTGGTGTCGGAGAGCTCGCCCTCGATGTCGTAGAGGCCGTCGGCGCGCCGGTAGCCCGACAGGGTGATGCGCCGGGTGTGGTGCAGTTCGCGCTCGACGGTCGGTTCGCTCAGGGGCATGGCTGGGGTTCCGGTTCAGGCCGGCGCGCGGCCGGCGAGGGCCCGCGCGACGCGGCCCGAGGGTGCGTGGTCGAGGCGTTCGCCGATGAAGCGCCCGGCGGCGAGCAGGGCGTCCATGTCGACCCCGGTCTCGATGCCGAGGCCGTCGAGCATGTAGAGGACATCCTCGGTGGCGACGTTGCCCGATGCGCCGGCCGCGTAGGGGCAGCCACCGAGCCCGGTCACCGAGCTGTCGATCACCGCGACCCCCTGTTGCAGCACGGCGTAGAGGTTGGCGAGCGCCTGTCCATAGGTGTCGTGGAAGTGGGCGGCGAGCATGCCGACCGGCAGCTCCTCGGTCACCGTGGCGACCATCGCCCCAGCCTTGCCCGGCGTGCCGGTGCCGACGGTATCGCCGAGCGAGATCTCGTAGCAGCCCATGTCGGCCAGCGCGCGCGCCACCGTGGCCACCGCGTCCGGGGCGATCTCGCCCTCGTACGGGCAGCCGAGCACGCAGGAGACGTAGCCACGCACGCGCAGCCCCTGGCGGATCGCCTCGTCGCAGACCGGGCGGAAACGCTCCAGGCTCTCGGCGATCGAGCAGTTGATGTTCTTCTGCGAGAAGCTCTCGGAGGCCGCACCGAACACCGCGACCTCGCGGGCGCCGGCGGCCAGCGCCGCCTCGAGGCCGCGCATGTTCGGCACCAGCACCGGGTAGTCGACACCCTCGCGACGGGTGATGCCGGCCAGCACCGCGTCGGTGTCGGCCATCTGCGGCACCCATTTCGGCGAGACGAAACTGCCGGCCTCGATCGCCGGCAGGCCGGCCGCCGAGAGGCGGTCGATCAGGCCGACGCGGGTCGCGACGTCGAGCGGCGTCGCCTCGTTCTGCAGGCCGTCGCGTGGACCGACCTCGACGATGCGGACGTGCCCGGGCAGTCCCGTCGTGGTCATTCAGTCGTCCCCGGCCAGCCAGGCGGGTGGGCGCTTGTCGAGGAACGCGCCGATGCCCTCGCGCCCCTCGTCGCTGGCGCGGATCCGCGTGATGCGCTCGGCGGTGTCGGCGATCATCTCGGCGTCCACCGGCCCCCGGCTGACGCGGAAGATCAGGTCCTTGGTCTCACCGAGCGCCAGCGGCCCGGCCTTGCCCAGTGCATCGAGCAGCGCCGCGCCGGTGGCCTCCAGGGCGTCGGGTTCGACGACCGCGTGCACCAGCCCGAGGCGGTGCGCCTCGACGGCATCAAAGCGCTCTGCTGTGAGCAGGTAGCGGCGCGCGGCGCGCTCGCCGATCGCCGCGACCACGTACGGGCTGATCACGGCAGGCAGGATGCCGAGCCGGACCTCGGTCAGCGCGAAGCGTGCCGGCGTGGCCGCGACGACCATGTCACAGCACGCCACCAGGCCGACGCCGCCGCCGAACGCGGCACCCTGGACCAGTGCCACGGTCGGCTTCGCCAGGCGGTTGAGGGTGCGCAGCATCTCCGCCAGCGCCTGGGCGTCGGCGCGGTTCTCGTCCTGGGAGTAACCGGCCATGCGCTTCATCCAGTTCAGGTCGGCGCCGGCCGAGAAGCTCTTGCCGGTCGACGCGAGCACCACGGCGCGCACGGTCGGGTCGGCCTCGACGGCACGCAGTTGCTCGGTCATGCGCCGCACCAGGTCGTCGTCGAAGGCGTTGTGGATCTCGGGGCGGTTCAGCGTCAACCGGGCGATGCCGGCGCCGGACTCGAGGCGAAGCGGTTCGTTGGCCATGACGGGCTCCGGGGTGATCGTGGATCGTGCGCGACAGGGCCGCGCCGGTTCAGGCCGAGGTGGCGGCCTTGTCCTTGCTGGTCAGTGCGTCGCGCACCGAGCGCTCGGCGACCTCCAGCTCGCTCAGCACCGCCTCGATGTCACGCCGCTGCTGCTGCAGGATCTCGCGCCGTTCATGGATCTTCTCGAGGAAGTACTGCATCTGGCCGAGCGCACCGTGGTCGCTGTCGTAGAGCTCGAACAGCGCGCGGGTCTCGCTGAGCTGGAAACCGAGGCGCTTGCCGCGCAGTATCAGCTTCAGGCGTACGCGGTCGCGACGGCTGTAGATGCGCCGCCGACCCTCGCGGGACGGAGACAAGAGGCCCTGGTCCTCGTAGAAACGTATCGCGCGCGGGGTGACGTCGAACTCCCGCGACAACTCGGTGATGGTGTAGGTCGTTTCCATGCCGTGCCCCTGTTCCGCGCACAACCTTACTTTCTCTTTACGTAAACGTAAACTACCGATCCGGGATAGATCCCTACAGGAGCAACCATGCAGCACGACACCCTGAGCTATCCGCTGGAGGGGGTGCCCGCGCCGGGCGAGGCACGCGAGGTGGCCGAAGGCGTCTACTGGCTGCGCATGCCGCTGCCGTTCGCGCTCGACCACATCAACCTCTGGCTGCTGCGTGACGGCGACGGCTGGACCCTCGTCGACACCGGATACGCGCTCGACGAGGTGCGCGACCACTGGCGCGCGATCCTGGCCGACGTGGTCGGCGACGCCCCGGTGCACCGCGTCGTCGTGACCCACTTCCACCCCGATCACGTCGGTCTCGCCGACTGGCTGTGCGACGAGCTCGACGCCCCGCTGTGGATGACCGCCGGCGAGTTCTTCATGGCCAACTGGGTGTTCCACGACGGTGGCATCGGCGATTTCGCACGCCAGGACCGTTTCTTCCGCGACCACGGCCTGCCCGACGAGAAGCTCGTGCCGCTGACCCGGCGTGGCAACCCGTACCGGCGCGGCGTGCCGTCGCTGCCCGGGCAGTACCACCGGATGCGCGAGGGGGACGAGCTGCGCATCGGGACGCGCAGCTGGCGGGTCATCGTCGCGCACGGCCACGCCCCGGAGCACGTGTCGCTCTACTGCGAGGCGGACCGCTTGCTGATCTCCGGCGACCAGGTGTTGCCGAAGATCACCACCAACATCGGGGTCTGGCACACCGAGCCCGAGGGTGACCCGCTCGGGTGCTATCTCGACTCCTTCGCGCGCTTCACCGACCTCGACCCGGCGACCCGGGTGTTGCCCTCCCACGGCCTGGTGTTCGAGGGGCTGCACGCGCGCATCCACGCGCTGCGCGCCCACCACGAGGCGCGCCTGGCCGAGGTGCTCGAGGCGTGCGCGGCCGGGCCGGTCACCGCGGCCGACCTGCTGCCGGTGCTGTTCCGGCGCGAGCTCGACCTGCACCAGCTGCGCTTCGCGATGGGCGAGGCGATCGCCCACCTGAGCCACCTCTGGCACCAGGGACGGTTGCGGCGGGAGGTCGGTGGCGACGGGGTGCATCGCTTCCACGCGACCTGAGGCGGGCCGCCCGATACTACTTGCTTGTGCCAAACAAGTAAGTTACCTTGTCGGCCCATGGAAACCGCCACCCGTGAACTGCCCCGCCGCGCGCCGGCCCGGCGCCGCACCCAGGCCGAGCGTACCGCGCGTTCCGATGCGCGCATGCTCGACGCCGCCGTTGCGCTGATCGGCGAGCGCGGCACCGCCGGCACCACCCTCAAGGAGGTCGGCGAACAGGCCGGTTACAGCCGCGGCCTGGCCGGGTACCGCTTCGGTTCGAAGGAGGGGCTGTTCGGCTTCGTCGTCAAGGCGGTCGGCGAGGCGTGGCTGCAGGAGCTGACCGCGGTGACCCGGGGCAAGGTCGGGATCGCCGCGATCGAGGCCGCGCTCGACGCCCACGCCCGCTTCATCGCCGAGGCCCCCGAGCACGTGCGGGCACTCTACGTGCTCTGGTTCGAGTCGATCGGACCGCAGTCCGGCGTCAAGCAGGTCATCGAGCGCGTCCACGAGCGCCGCCGGCGCGACGTGCTGGCCTGGGTCCGTGGTGGCATCGACGCCGGCGAGATCGATCCCGCGGTCGATGCCGAGGCGCTGGCCGACCACTTCTGCGGCGCCATCGTCGGCATCGTCTACCAGTGGCTGGTGCAGCCCGAGGCCCGGGCGCGCATCGCCACGATGCACGAGACCCTGAAACTGACCATGCGTGAGCGCCTGCCGGCGCCGCGCGATCTGCCCGAGGAAACCAACCGATGAGCACCACGGCCCTGAAGCACCCCGATCCCGCGCAGGAGGCGCAGGCCCCGCTCCGTTTCGTCACCGCCGCGAGCCTGTTCGACGGCCACGACGCGTCGATCAACATCATGCGCCGCATCCTTCAGGCCGGTGGTGTCGAGGTGATCCACCTCGGCCACAACCGCTCGGTCGAGGAGATCGTCAACGCGGCGCTCCAGGAGGACGCCCACGGCATCGCGATCAGCTCCTACCAGGGTGGGCACGTCGAGTTCTTCAAGTACGCCATCGACCTGCTGCGCGAGCGCGGCGGCGAGAACATCCGCGTCTATGGGGGCGGTGGCGGCGTGATCGTGCCGGCCGAGGTCCGGGAGCTGCACGAGTACGGCGTGGCGCGCATCTTCTCTCCGGAGGACGGCCAGAGCCTCGGCCTGCAGGGCATGATCCAGGCGATGATCGACGACTGCCGCGCGCAGCCGGCCGCGTCTGCGCCGGAGGGTCTCGACGCGCTGCGCGGCGGCGACCGCCGCGCGCTGGCGCGCTTCGTCACCGCGCTCGAGGACGGTCTGGTCGACGACACGCTGCGCGGCGAACTGCAGGCCGCCGCGGCGGAGGTCACGCAGGTGCCGGTACTGGGCATCACCGGCACCGGCGGTGCCGGCAAGTCGTCGCTGACCGACGAGCTGATCCGCCGCCTGCGCCTGGACCAGGCCGACCGCCTGCAGGTGGCGCTGGTCGCCGTCGACCCGTCGCGGCGCAAGAGCGGTGGCGCGCTGCTCGGCGACCGCATTCGCATGAACGCCATCGACGGCCCTTCGGTCTACATGCGCTCGATGGCGACGCGCAGCGCCGGCAGCGAGGTGCCGCCGTGCCTTCCCGACGTGGTCGCCGCGTGCAAGGTGGCCGGTTTCGACCTGGTGGTCGTCGAGACCCCGGGCATCGGCCAGGGCGATGCGGCGATCGTCGGCGCGGTTGACTGCGCGCTCTACGTCATGACTCCCGAGTTCGGCGCCGCAAGCCAGCTCGAGAAGATCGACATGCTCGATTTCGCCGACGTGGTCGCGATCAACAAGTTCGACCGCAAGGGCGCCGAGGACGCGCTGCGCGACGTTTCCAAGCAGCTGCAGCGCAACCGCGAGGCGTTCACCACGCCGGTCGACGAGATGCCGGTGTTCGGCACCATTGCTGCGCGCTTCAACGACGACGGCGTGACCGCGCTCTACCATGCGCTGCGCCACACCCTGGCCGACAAGGGCCTGGCGATCGAGGCCGAGGGACGGCTCGCCCCGGTCGGCGTGCGCGCGTCGTCGGTGCGCACCGCGATCATCCCGCCGGCGCGGGTCCGCTACCTGGCCGAGATCGCCGAGACGGTGCGCGGCTACCACGCCGAGGTCGACACGCAGGTCGGCATCGCCAGGCGCCGCCAGCAGCTCGCCGTGACCCGCGACCTGCTCGCGGCCGAGGGCAAGCCGACCGACGACGTGCAAGCTGGTCGACATGTGGCCGAAGGTGCGCGAGAGCTACTCGGGCGACGAGTACGTGGTCAAGATCCGCGACCGCGAGATCCGTACCGCGCTGACCCACACCACGCTCTCCGGGACGCACATCCCGAAGGTGGCGCTGCCGCGCTGGGAGGACCACGGCGAACTGCTGCGCTGGATGATGCTGGAGAACGTGCCCGGCAGCTTCCCGTACACGGCCGGGGTGTTCGCGTTCAAGCGCGAGGGCGAGGACCCGACGCGCATGTTCGCCGGCGAGGGCGACGCCTTTCGCACCAACCGCCGCTTCAAGAAGCTCTCCGAGCACTCGGCGGCCAAGCGCCTGTCGACCGCGTTCGACTCGGTCACGCTCTACGGCAACGATCCCGACGAGCGCCCGGACATCTACGGCAAGGTCGGCAACTCCGGGGTGTCGATCGCGACCCTCGAAGACCTCAAGGTTCTCTACGGCGGCTTCGATCTCTGCGACCCGACCACCTCGGTGTCGATGACCATCAACGGCCCGGCCCCGACCATCCTGGCGATGTTCCTCAACACCGCCATCGACCAGCAGCTCGACAGGTTCGAGCAGGAGAACGGCCGTCAGCCGACCGACGACGAGATCGAGAAGATCCGCGAGTGGGTGCTCGAGAACGTGCGCGGCACCGTGCAGGCCGACATCCTCAAGGAGGACCAGGGGCAGAACACCTGCATCTTCTCCACCGAGTTCGCGCTGAAGATGATGGCCGACATCCAGGAGTACTTCGTGCACCACCGGGTGCGCAATTTCTACTCGGTGTCGATCTCCGGCTACCACATCGCCGAGGCGGGGGCGAACCCGATCAGCCAGCTCGCGTTCACGCTGGCCAACGGCTTCACCTACGTCGAGACCTACCTCGCGCGCGGCATGCACATCGACGACTTCGCGCCGAACCTGTCGTTCTTCTTCTCCAACGGCATGGATCCGGAGTACTCGGTGATGGGCCGGGTCGCGCGGCGCATCTGGGCGACCACCATGAGGTACAGGTATGGCGCCAACGAGCGCAGCCAGAAGCTCAAGTACCACACCCAGACCTCGGGCCGCTCGCTGCACGCCCAGGAGATGGCATTCAACGACGTGCGCACCACGCTGCAGGCGCTGATCGCCACCTACGACAACACCAACAGCTTGCACACCAACGCCTACGACGAGGCGGTGACCACGCCGACCGAGGAGTCGGTGCGCCGCGCGCTGGCGATCCAGCTGATCATCAACAACGAGTGGGGGCTGGCCAAGAACGAGAACCCCAACCAGGGCAGCTTCATCATCGACGAGCTGACCGACCTGGTCGAAGAGGCCGTGCTCAAGGAGTTCGAGCGTCTCGCCGAGCGCGGCGGCGTGCTCGGTGCGATGGAGACCGGCTACCAGCGTGGCAAGATCCAGGACGAGTCGCTGCACTACGAGCAGAAGAAGCACGACGGCTCGCTGCCGATCATCGGCGTCAACACCTTCCGCAACCCGCACGGCGACGGCACACCCCAGGTGATCGAGCTCGCGCGCTCGACCGAGCAGGAGAAGCGCAGCCAGATCGATCGCCTGCGCGCGTTCCAGGACCGGCATACCGACGCGGGCGAGAGGATGATCGCGCGGCTGCAGCAGGCGGCGGTACGCAACGAGAACCTGTTCGAGGTGCTGGTCGACGCGGTGCGCGTCTGCTCGCTCGGCCAGATCACCCAGGCACTGTTCGAGGTGGGTGGCCAGTACCGGCGCAGCATGTGAGCGGCGTCCCGCTGCAGTTGATGCCGACCGTGCGCGGCGAGTATCTTGGCGTGCACGCCGGGGCGGCATCCCGGACTGCGAATAACAAAACCCGGGCTCGGCGGCTGTTCCGCCACCCCATGGAGGAGCGATAGCGATGGCGATCAAGGACATCCTGGTCCACGTCGACAACACCCCGGCCTGCGCACGGCGCATGGAGATCGCGGTGCGGCTGGCAACACGCCACGAGGCACATATTACGGCGCTGTTCGCACGCGCCTTCGGCAACCTGCCCAACCTGTCGAGCGGTCATGAGCGCGAGGTCGACAAGCAGCGCGAGGAGTCGCAGCAGCGCTTCGAGGCGATGGCCTCTGAGGCTGGCCTGTCGGCCGAGTTCCGCAGCGCCGACTGCCGCAGTTCCACCGACCTGGTCACCGAAAACCTGCTGATCAACGCCCGCCACGTCGACCTGGTCGTGGTCGGACAGCACGACAGCGACAGGGACGACGGCAGCGTGCCCGACGATCTCGCCGAGAGCGTGGTGCTGGGCGGTGGCCGGCCGGTGCTGGTGGTGCCCTACGCCGGCGAGTTCCCGACACTCGGTGAGCGGGCGCTGGTGGCCTGGAATGGCTCGCGTGAATCGGTGCGCGCGGTCAACGACGCCATCCCGCTGCTGACCGACGCCAAGCGGGTCAACGTGCTGGCCCTGAACCCGAGCGACGGCGGGCGCATCCACGGCGACCTGCCGAGCGCTGACATCTGCCTGCACCTGTCGCGCCACGGCGTCCGCGCCGAGGCCCAGACCCTCTCCGCGCGCGACATCGACGCCGGCGACATGTTCCTGTCGGTGGTCGCCGACGACGGCGCCGATCTGCTCGTCATGGGCGCTTACGGCCAGCCCAGGCTGCGTGAACTGGTGCTCGGCGGGGCGACCCGGCAGATCCTGAAGCAGATGACCGTGCCGGTGCTGATGTCGCACTGATCCCGTTTTTCTCAATATGACCAGGCACTTGGCGTCCTGCCAGTGCCTGGTCATAAAATTTTTCTAATCACCTCATAGAAACATTTGGCTACTTGTCATTGCTTCGTGATGGGGTATCATGAATTTTTATTGACCCATATCGGTTAATTGTAGGTTGGGTGTTGCGAGGTGCTGCGATGCAGCATTAGGCTCGGTCGACCTGTCCCGAAACCACGACACACGAGGCGATGAACATGAGCAGAGAGCAGGCCATTCAGCAGCTGGAGAAGGAGTGGGCGGAGAGCCCGCGTTGGAAGGGCGTCAAGCGCGGTTACGGCGCCGAGGAAGTGGTGAAGCTGCGTGGCTCGCTGCCGATCGAGTACACCCTCGCGACCAAGGGTGCCGAGAAGCTCTGGAAGAGCATCAACGACGAGCCGTTCGTCAACGCGCTGGGCGCGCTGACCGGCAACCAGGCGATGCAGCAGGTCAAGGCCGGCCTGAAGGCGATCTACCTGTCGGGCTGGCAGGTCGCGGGCGACGCCAACATCGCCGGCGAGATGTACCCCGACCAGTCGCTCTACCCGGCCAACTCGGTGCCGCAGGTGGTGCGCCGCATCAACAACTCGCTGCAGCGCTGCGACCAGATCCAGGTGCAGGAAGGCAAGAACCCGGGCGACGAGGGCTTCGTCGACTACTTCGCGCCGATCGTGGCTGACGCCGAGGCCGGTTTTGGTGGCGTGCTCAACGCCTTCGAGCTGATGAAGGCGATGATCGAGGCCGGTGCCGCCGGCGTCCACTTCGAGGACCAGCTCGCCGCGGCCAAGAAGTGCGGCCACATGGGTGGCAAGGTGCTGGTGCCGACCCGTGAGGCGGTCGCCAAGCTGGTCGCCGCGCGTCTCGCCGCCGACGTCATGGGCGTGCCGACGATTCTCGTGGCCCGCACCGACGCCGAGGCCGCCGACCTGCTGACCGCCGACATCGATGAGACCGACAAGCCGTTCTGCACCGGCGAGCGCACCGCCGAGGGCTTCTACCGGACCAACAACGGCCTCGACCAGGCGATCTCGCGTGGCCTCGCCTACGCGCCGTACGCCGACCTGGTGTGGTGCGAGACCGGCAAGCCGGACCTCGAGTTCGCGCGCAAGTTCGCCGAGGCGATCCACGCCGAGTACCCGGGCAAGATGCTGGCCTACAACTGCTCGCCGTCGTTCAACTGGAAGGCGAACCTCGACGACGCCACCATCGCCAAGTTCCAGCGCGAGCTGGGTGCGATGGGCTACAAGTTCCAGTTCATCACCCTGGCCGGCTTCCACGCCCTGAACTACTCGATGTTCAACCTGGCGCACGGCTACGCCCGCGACAACATGAGCGCCTTCGTCGAGCTGCAGCAGGCCGAGTTCGCCGCCGCCGACAAGGGCTTCACCGCGGTCAAGCACC